>JAQSDP010000199.1 GCA_029945985.1 bacterium
TTCTCCGCAAGGCATCTGAGGGTGGAAGGGTCCGCTCAACTATCACGACGACTGCGGGGAATAGTTGGACTCAGCTAGCTGTTAGTGACAATGCCGATTCCATCTCCACGATCTGTTCGTGGCCTGGCTGTAGCTATTATTCCTACGACGACGAATTCCAATCAAATGCAGCTGTTTCAAACATTGACGTAGCGTACAACGGCTCCAGCTTCACCGTATCGGTAACTCTTTTGCAAGGGTCCGATACCGAGGCAAAGGAACTCTCAGGGATCTTTAGCGAAGCGCTAAAAATTGGTTCCTGCAGCGACGATTATGCGACTTCCGCTCAGCAAGTCGTATACAGATACTCCGTATCGAAACCCGGAAACGGGCAAGTTCTGATAGTTACCCGCCTCCCTCGTGCCGGCCTCGACGCCCTGCTTGCGAAAGACGCGAAGTAGCGGCGATCAACGCAAGTGTCAGTAGCCCGCACGTAAGTAAGGGCTCCCGTTGCCAGGGATCATCTCGGTGAAACCCGGCTCGACACCATCCAGCGACCGCCTAAGCAAAAGATACATTTTAGAGTAGTTCGGTGTTTCGACATTGAGAACGTATTAGCAGGAGCCCTTACCGACATGCGGGCTACTGACACGGGATACGACACCGAGCTTACAAACACGAGGATAAAATGCCAGTTAATAGTTTTGCAGATAAGTTAGTTAAGAAAGTATTCGGGTCAAGCAGCAGCATCTTTCTGAAGAAGGTGGCCCCGACCATTGCGGAGATCAACGGGTGGGAAGCGAAGATCGAGAAACTCTCGTATGACGAATTGAAGGCGCAGACGCAGAAGTTCAAGGACATCATTCAGAGTCGTCTTTCAAAGTTCGATTCGAGCGCTGAGGGGAGGTCGGAGGATGCACCGGAACTCGCGAGTCATGGCTCGACTAAGATCCCCAAGGAGATCAAAGATCGCCGCCGAAAGGCCGAGCAGGATGTTCTTCACGAACTGCTTCCGGAAGCTTTCGCGACCGTTCGTGAAGCGGCGAAGCGCGTTACCGGAATGCGACACTTCGACGTGCAGTTGATAGGCGGTGTCGCGTTGCACCAGGGACGCATTGCCGAGATGCGAACGGGTGAAGGTAAGACGCTTGTATCGACTTTGCCGGCGTACCTGAATGCTCTCACCGGCCGCGGCGTGAACGTCGTCACGGTTAACGATTACCTCGCTCTTCGCGACGCGGAATGGATGGGCAAGATCCATCAGTTCCTCGGCCTCAGCGTCGGCTGCATCCAGAACGATATGGATGACGCCGAGCGAAAGGCCGCCTACGCTGCCGACATAACCTACGGGACCAATAACGAATTCGGCTTCGACTATCTTCGGGACAACATGAAGTTTGATGTCGAGTCGCTCGTCCAGCGTGATCATTATTACGGGATCATCGACGAGGTCGACTCGATCCTCATCGACGAAGCCCGTACGCCGCTCATCATCTCGGGTGCAACGGACGACGCTACCGACAAATACTACGTCGCGAACGACATCATTCCGCGACTCGAAAAGGGCGAAAAGAATGAAGAGACCAAGGTAACGACCGGCGATTATCTGGTCGATGAAAAGAATCACTCGGCCGTTCTAACCGAGGCCGGCGTCACCAAGGCCGAAAAACTCCTCGGCGTATCGAACCTTTATGATCCTGGCAACATGGAACTGCTCCATTGCGTCGAACAGGCTCTGAAGGCTCACACCCTTTACCGCAACGACCATCATTACGTCGTTCAGGAAGGCGAGGTGATCATCGTCGATGATTTCACGGGCCGCTTGATGCAGGGCCGCCGTTGGTCGGATGGGCTTCACCAGGCTGTCGAGGCGAAAGAGGGCGTAAAGATCGAACGCGAGAACCAAACGCTCGCGACGATCACGCTGCAGAACTACTTCCGAATGTACGAAAAGCTGTCCGGCATGACCGGTACGGCTGAGACGGAAGCGGAAGAATTCGGCACCACCTATAACATCGACGTCGTCATTATCCCGACACACCGTTCGATGATCCGCAAGGACAACTCGGACATGATCTATCGCACGCTTCCTGAAAAATGGGATGCGACGGTAGATGAGATCAAGGAATTGCATGCGGAGGGACGGCCGGTGTTGGTCGGTACGGTTTCGGTCGAGAATTCCGAGTTGGTCGCCAGCCGCCTCAAGGCCGCGGGCATTCCGCACAACGTCCTCAACGCAAAATATCACGAACGCGAGGCGGAGATCATCGCACAGGCCGGCCGCAAAGGCGCCGTCACGATCGCCACAAACATGGCCGGCCGCGGTACGGACATTCTGCTCGGCGGTAATCCGGAATCGCTTGCGAATGAATACCTCAAGAGGATGGAGATCAATCCGGACGAGGCGACGCCGGAACAGTTCGAAGAGCAGTTAAGGAAGGCGAAGGCTGTCGTCCAGAAGGAACACGAGGAGGTTGTCGCGATTGGCGGACTGCACATCCTCGGCACCGAGCGACACGAATCACGCCGCATTGATAATCAGCTTCGCGGACGAGCGGGACGTCAAGGCGATCCCGGTTCGTCGCGGTTCGTTCTTTCACTGGAAGACGACCTGATGCGTATCTTCGCGGGCGACAAGGTTCGATCGATGATGGAATGGCTTGGCATGGAAAAGGGCGTCGCGATCGAGTCGCGAACCGTCTCCAAGCAGATCGAGCGTGCCCAGAAAGCCGTAGAAGCACGCAACTTCGAAACGCGTAAACACGTTCTCAAATACGACGACGTGATGAACAAGCAGCGTGAGACGATCTACGGATTACGTCGTCAGCTGATGTTCGAACCGGAGCATCGAGAATATCTGCTCGGCGAGAACGGAGTTGCCAGAGACCTTCTCAGGGATCTGACGGACAGCTTCCTGCCGCTCACCACCGCTCCTGATAAATGGGACGTGGACACGTATGCAGCTGAGATCGAAAGCATTTACGCGATCGATCCTGCGGTGGATGCTGGAGTGGATTTTAAGATCGATAATCCCGACACAATCGAAGAGAAGATCTGGAAGACGGCTTCGGCTAATTACACCGAGAAGGAAAGTCTCGCTGGTGAGGAATCTCTCCGTGCTTACGAGCGGTACATCATGCTCAACATCATCGACTCTCAGTGGAAGGATCACCTCCTCTCGATCGATCAGGTGAAGCAGGGAATTGGCCTCGTCGGATACGGGCAGAAAGATCCGCTCGTCGAGTATAAGAAGCAGTCGTTCGATATGTTCCAGGACATGCTCGACCGCATCGATACGAACACTTGTAAATCGCTGTTCCACCTTCATGTGGTAACGCAGGACGAACAGGAAGAACGCGATCGTCTCGAACGCTTAGCCCAGCAGCGTGCCCGTAAACAGGCTGCCGGAATGGCATTCACCGGAGCGATGGCCGGTGCGGAAGTGGCCGGTGCCGAGGCCGCTCGGCATACGCCGTTCGTCCGCGATACGCCCAAGATGAAACCTAACCAGCCATGCTACTGCGGCTCAGGCAAGAAGTTCAAGAAGTGCCACGGTGCGGGAATGTGATCTCGATCAAAACAAAACAGAAGCGGGGCCGAGGAGTATTCGGCCCCGTTTTTTTATTAAATGACAATCCTACCGACTACTTGTTAGCTGGGGCTGTATTCGCCGCAGCCGGAGTTTCATTAGCGGGTTTCGATGCGCCGCCTTTCACATCCGTGATCTGGGCATGGAGAAAGTGCCAGCCGTCCGCCCCTTTCCTCACGACCCAGGTGACCATTGAGTTACGGTCTCCCGTTTTGCCGTCGATGGTCGTCTTCCCGGTGGCGTGAGCGTAAACTACGGCGCCGTCGCCGGCCGGATGGGCTCGGACTTTCGTGTCGGCGAACTTCAGTCCTTCCCACTTAACTTTTCCGGACCTGATCTGCTCGACCCTGGAAGCTTTCGTTTGCATAACGCCGTCCTGATCGATCAGCGTGTAGTCATCGTTATAAAACTTTCCAACCGCGTCAGCGTCGTTCTTGTTCAAAGCGACTTCAAAGTCGGAGATGAACTTCTTCACGTCCGCCTCGACGGCGGCGGAGTCGGCTGCCGGCTTGGCGCTGGCGTTGTTCGCAGCATTGGCGGGTTTGTTGGCGGCAGTATTATTCGCCGCCGGAGAGCCGCAGGAACTCATCAACGCCATACCAATGAGCGCCGTTATCAGAGTGATCGTCTTTCGCATACATTCTCCTTCAAAGTTGGTTAAAGATGCATGACGGTGAGCAAATCAGATCAGTCGCCGCATCATGTTAGACGACTGGCAGCTCATTGCCGCGAGAGCCCGCTTGTTCGTGCGAGAATTGATGTGTTATACGCCCGAAGTCAGGGTAAGTCAAGGCGGTTTCACAACGTAGAAAAACCGAAGTAAACTTGTGGTATGAAGATCCTTATTGCATATGACGGGACGCCGCCAGCGGATGCGGCGATTGACGATCTGACGATGGCCGGGCTACCGGAGACGGGGGAGGCTATCGTGCTATCTGTAGCCGAGGTTTGGCTGCCGCCGGAGAATTTGCAGGACGAGGAAACGATAAATCCTTACATCGAGGGCATAGTTGAAGGCCATCGACAGCGGGCTCGGGAGGCAGTTGCGGCGGCCCGTGGATTCGCTGAACGTGCACGCGAACGGATCCTGAACCATTTTCCAAAATGGACGGTCACCGCCGAAGGCACGTACGGATCCCCG
>JAQSDP010000200.1 GCA_029945985.1 bacterium
CGCAGATCGAGATCAAGACCGCTGATGCTAGAGCAATCCTGCCGACACAGGTTCCACTTACCGCCGCGATCAAGCAGTGGAGTAATCTTGCTTCGCTAATTGCGGCGCTATCGAAAGGCGATCTCGAGCTGCTCGGACGGTCAATGGAAGACTTCATTGTTGAGCCGGTCCGGAAGAGTTTGATCCCTAGCTTTGATGCGGTGAAAGAAGCGTCGCTCGCTGCCGGAGCTATTGGCGGTGGCATATCGGGCTCAGGCCCGTCGATATTTATGTTGAGCGAATCTGCTGCAACGGCTGAATCCGTCAGATGCGCGATGCACGGCGTTTACTCCCGCACGGCGATCGACTTCAACATATACGTCAGCGAGATCTCGCCAGACGGCGTAAAAACGGGCTGATCTGATTTGCTGCAGGTGCATTTTGCAAACCTGTTAGAATTAACTTAGATGTTAACGCGAGAGCTAGAAGAAACACTGAGTTACGCGGTCGATCAGGCCGTTAAATATAAGCACGAGTACGTTACGCTTGAGCATCTGCTGTTCGCACTGCTTGAGGACGGGTCCGCGAGAAAAATTCTGTTCCACTGCGGAGCAGATCTCGAAGAGATCGCTCGCGCACTCGAAGAGTATTTTCAGAACACACTCGAGAAGATGCCCCCCGAGTCGAAGCATATGCCGGAGCTTACGGCTACGTTCCAATCGACCATTCAGTACGCTGTTCTTCAGGCGGAAGGAAGCGGCCAGCCGTCCGTCGATGGCGGAAATATCTTAGCGGCGTTCTATCAGGCGGAACAGAGTTTTGCGGTTTACCTTCTCTTGCAGCAGGGGGTGACGCGGCTCGATATTCTCAACTTCATCTCGCACGGGATCTCGAAAGTTGACTCGGGCGATTTCATTCCAGACGAGTTCGACGAAGAAGGATTTCCTATAGGTTCGCAAAATGGGCCGAAGCAAAAGCCGCTTGATAGTTTTACGACTGAGCTGGTTGCTCAAGCTAAGGAAGGGCGTATTGATCCGATCGTCGGGCGGCAAGCGGAGATCGAACGCACGATTCAAGTTCTCTGCCGTCGAAAGAAGAACAATCCTTTGTACGTAGGCGAGCCCGGCGTTGGTAAGACCGCGTTGGCCGAAGGACTCGCGCTCAAGATCAGCGAAGGCGACGTGCCCGATGTTCTAAAGGATGCAAAAGTTTTCGCGCTCGACATGGGCGCCGTACTCGCGGGAACGCGCTATCGCGGTGATTTCGAACAGCGGTTCAAGGCGATCATCACTGACCTGAAGAAAGAGGAGAACGCGATCCTTTTTATCGACGAGATCCACACGATCGTGGGAGCCGGATCGGTCCAGGGCGGATCGATGGATGCCTCGAACATTTTGAAGCCGGCGCTCGCGGCGGGCGAACTTCGCTGTATCGGATCGACGACGTTTGCGGAATACAAAGCTGCCTTCGAACGCGACCGGGCCTTGGCTCGGCGATTCCAGAAGATCGAGATAGGCGAACCGACGATCGACGAGACGTTCCAGATCCTGAAGGGACTCAAGAAATTCTACGAGGCTCATCACGGCGTGAAGTATTCGAACGATAGTTTGCGATCCGCGTCGGAACTCGCGGGAAAGTACATCAACGATAGATTCTTACCGGATAAAGCTATCGACGTGATCGATGAGGTCGGCGCGTCAGTAAAGTTGATGCCTGCCAGTAAGCGGCCGAAAACTGTTTCGGTGCAAATGGTTGAGAAGACTGTCGCACGCATGGCGAAGATTCCACCGAAAACGGTTGTCGCGGACGAGAAGCAACGTCTGGCGTCGCTGCGAGACGATCTTAAGAAGGTCATCTTCGGACAGGACGAAGCGGTCGACCGGGTTGTAGATGCAATCCAGATCTCGCGCGCCGGTCTCGGCCATCAAACGCAGCCGGTCGGATCGTTTCTATTTTCGGGGCCTACAGGCGTTGGCAAAACCGAGGTTTCCAAACAGCTCGCGGAAATTCTTGGAATCGAATTCATTCGCTTCGACATGAGTGAGTACGCTGAGCCGCACACAGTATCGCGGCTGATCGGCGCGCCTCCCGGATATGTCGGATTCGATCAGGGCGGATTGCTGACCGAAGCGATCATGCGAACACCGCACGCAGTGCTCGTGCTTGATGAGATCGAAAAGGCTCATCCGAATCTTTTCAATTTACTGCTGCAGGTGATGGACAACGCGACGCTGACGGACAACAACGGCAAGAAAGCGGATTTCAGAAATGTCATTTTGATCATGACGACGAACGCAGGTGCGCGCGAATTATCTTCGGGCGGAGTCGGGTTCAGGAATTCATCCGACACGAAAGGAAATGCGAAAGGCGCGATCGAGAGAACGTTCACTCCGGAATTTCGAAATCGTCTCGACGCGTGGGTGCCGTTCAAGGCGCTCGATATTGAGATCATAAAGTCTATCGTCGATAAATTTATCGGAGAACTAAACGGACAACTTGCCGAGAAGCGAGTGCTTGTAAAACTCACCGACGAAGCTAGAGAGTGGCTCGCAAAAAATGGTTTCGATGCGCGCTACGGGGCTCGTCCGATGTCCCGATTGATCCATGAAAAGATCAAGCAGCGGCTTGCGAACGAGATACTTTTTGGGAAGCTTACATCTGGCGGAAGCGTCGGAGTCGACGAGGTAGATAATGAACTGATATTGCAGTTTTAGCCAGTATTTATCGATATGAAAAGCCCGGCGTCTTTTGGACGTCGGGCTTTTGTTTCCTTAAGAGGAGAGTAGGTGTTAACTACTTTTTCTTCGGTGCGGCTTTCTTTGCAGGAGCGGCTTTTTTCGCCGGAGCTGCCTTCTTGGCCGGAGCGGCTTTCTTCGGTGCAGCGGCTTTCTTTGCAGGAGCGGCCTTCTTCGCCGGAGCTGCCTTTTTAGCCGGAGCGGCCTTCGTTGCAGTCGCGGCCTTCTTCGCCGGAGCTGCCTTCTTTGCAGGAGCGGCTTTCTTTGCCGGTGCTGCTGCTTTCTTTGCCGGTGCGGCTTTCTTTGCCGCCGGTTTCTTTGCTGCTGGTTTCTTAGTGGTTGCTGCCATTAGTATCCTCCGTATATGTTGTGGTCGTTATAAACTACCGCACTAAATTTAGCATAAATACGCAAGTAGTGTTAACAAAAAAGTGAAGGCTCAAGAAATTATTTTTTTGCGAAAATCATCCGCAAAGTTTTTTCGTCGTATCACGTCACTCCTCTTCGTCTAGATTCATCTCTGCGATCTTTCCACTCTCATCGACGATCACGCGCCAGAGAAAAATTCTTCGCGGCGTTTCGACGATCGCAGTGATAGTGTCTCGTCCGTCCATCGCCTCTCGCTTCACGAATCTCACGCGCTCAACCGGTGCAAATCTGGAGATGCGGGCATTTACATTATTCGCTCGCTGCGACGTCATCGACTGCGCTGCCGAGGCTGTAAAAAGATCCGTGTCAACCCTCTCCTCGAAACGTCCTCGGAGTGCTTTCTCAATATTTGCCATCAAGGCCGGATCTCCTGAGACTGCTGTGTTTACTGCCTTCAACGACAGTTTGAGAACGTATTCTTGCGCGGCCGCCGTTGCGATCAGCGTTCCCATTCCAACCTCGCCAAGGTTGGTCAGAGCGATCACGGTCACGTCGCTGCCGGTGTATCGATGGATCGCAGCACCGAAGCCAGCTGTCTGTCCGCTGTGACCGATCAACTTGTTTCCGCGCACGTCCGAAATACGCCAACCGAGTCCATACGGCGAAGGCTTTCCGTTGTTGAATGTGAATGGAGTCCAGATCTCTTTCTTGCTTTGCGCGTTCAAAAGTTTGTCGCAGCGCAGCGCCGCTTCCCACTTCGTCATGTCGCTGATGGTGGAAACGATCGAGCCCGCGCCCATCAAGTCAGTAAGATTTCCGTCGCGCCCCGTGTAACGATCTTGTCGCCACTCATATCCATTCGCGCGCAACGGGATCACAAACTGCGGATCGCGATCGCCGGTCTTCGTCATTCCGAGCGGAATGAAAATTCTCTCGCGCATGAAATCGATATACTTTTTTCCGCTCTGCGTTTCGATGATGTAGGCGAGAAGATTGAATCCGCTATTCGAGTAAATGTTCTTCTCGCCTGGTGTGAACTCAAGCGGATGGAGTGAAAGATTTTTAATGAAGTCACTGATCGTCATTCGCTCCGAAAGTGAAAAGCCGTCAAGCGACGAATAGCTTTTCACTCCTGATGTGTGCGTGAGTAGATGCCGCACCGTAACGCTGCGCCATGCCTCGGGTGTATTCGGCAGATACTTCGAGATCTTTTCATCAAGCACGACCTTGCCGTCCTGTACGAGCAGCATTATCCCCGCGGCCGTCATTTGTTTCGATACCGAACCGATCTCGAAAACGGTCTCTGTCGTGACCGGAACATTAAATTCCAACGTCGCTACCCCGTACCCTTTCATTCGGACGACTTTACCCTTCTGTACTACCGCGACGGCCGCTCCGGGAATGTGACGTTCGCCCATGATCGCCTGAATCCTGCCGTCGAGAGTGTCGGCGCGCGCAACAGATACCGCAGTAAGGAAAGCGAACGAGAGCGAAACGAAGATTCGATTTGCAGACTTCATAGGATCGGATGGTAAAGCAGAGTTTTCAGAATCAAAGTATAGGCATACTATTCCTCTATGCAAACGGA
>JAQSDP010000201.1 GCA_029945985.1 bacterium
TTCGAGCTTGAATCGCGAGGTCACGTTCTCAAGCACGACGATCGCTCCCGATTGTGAGTTCGTCACTGACCTCAACGGAGCGATCGCCACGTTCAGCATCAGCGACTTGCCCTTCGAGTCGGTCGCGTGCATCTTGTAGGCGTTGCGTATCTCGGTCAAATGCCATTTCGACTTGCCGAGGATATTGCCGAGATTGTAAGCGAACCCTTCATCGAAGACCTGCTCAAATTTCTTGCCGACGACCTCATCACGAGGCACGCCCATCATCTCTTCAAAGGTCGAATTGCAACGCGTGATGGATCCGTTCTCGTCAACGGCGAGGAGGCCGACGTTTACCGATTCCACGATCGTTTCGTTGAACTCCTTGAGCAGCGAAAGCTCTTCAGTCTGCTGTTTTTGCTGTTGATACAGGCTGCTGTTCTCGATCGCTACGCCGATGTAACCGGAAACCGTTTTCAGGATCTCGAGATCTTCGGATGAAAGCAGCGAACCGTCCTTAGCCCGCCCGAGGCCGATTACCGCTACCATCTTGCTGCGAACCACGCACGGGACGTAGTAATGCAATTCCTGGCGCACCGTAAGATGTCCATTTCCGTTGCCATTGCCGTTGCCGTTGCCGTTGCCGTTAGACGGTGAAAACGTGACTTCCCCGTCGGCAACGTCGATCTCGTCTGCCCGAACGATTCCTTTATCGGCAGATTTCTGCCTGATCATCTGCTTGAAGTCCGCAGGAATACGATATTGTTCGCTCAGGCCTACCGATCTGGCGATGCGATACTGCCCCGGCCGCTCTTCGTCCTCGGTGAATACCGCAAGCTTCTCGACGTCGAGAACCTGTTGAAGCCGGTCCGTCAGCCCCTCGAGAAGCGGCTCGATGGCCGTCGTGGCGGAGAGGGTTCTGCCAAAGTCGAGCAGGCCGCTGCGAAGGTCGTATCGGGTGCCGTAGAAATACCGCTCGACCCGTTCCTGAAGAAAATTCTTCAGCGGCTCGCTGAGCATCACAATAGCGGCCATCGCGACGACCGCGATCAGTGCACGCAGCGTGATCTCGGTAGTCGAAAGATCGCTGCCGACGGCAAGGTATACGAGGCCCAAGGCAACCGCCCCGATCATCATGGCGATCAGGATAGTCGTCGACGCGTAAACCAACGCCCTCCGCACCACCACGTCCACATCCATCAATCGATACCTAACGACTGAATGGCCGAAACTGAGCGGGATCAGAGCAAGCGGCAACGTGGTTAGTGCGACGGTGAATGTGTCATCGGGCAGGTAGACGAAGCGGCGGGCGATCTGCACGCCGACGATCGGTACGACAGAGACCAACGTACCAAGCATCGCCCACTTCAAACGCTGTCTGACAAGCGGCTGCGAACTCGTGAAGAACCGCCAAAGAATAAGCACCGAGCCGCAAGTGATGCCGCCGACGAAATGGAACAGGAGAACCTGGTTGAGCAGCGGGATCAAACCGCTTGAGGCAACGAACAGATTCATCCGGGTGCCGAGTGAAACCGGCAGGATATGCGGCAAGACAAAAAGCCCGACCGAGATCATCGTCAAGATCGCCGCCGGTACATAGATCGCATACGTCTTCCATGGTTTTGCGTCGAAAACCTGACTGCGAACCGGGTATCGAAGGCAAAAATGGACGAATATCGGGACGAAGAAGGCAAATGCGAGATCATCGATCAACCCGATAGCCGCGTCGATATCCTGATCAAGTCCGAGTGAACGATAGGTGTGAAAAACGAATGCTACCAGGCACAAGGTTGCGAAGTGGAGCACGAAGGGCGATCGGCTGCCCTGCTTGAAAAGCACGAAGAATCCGACGCACAGCCACATCAATCCAACCACCGAGAGAAAGATGATCGATGGCGTCCATCGCGGCAGGGAATCGATATTCCGAAGATCGGCAAAATAAACGTTATTCGTGAAGGAATATGGCTTTTCGATCTGATATGTAAGCGTCCCGCCTATTCCGGCCGCGTCAAGATACATCGGAACGTCTGCGACGGAAACTACGGGGTCAAGCGTCTTACCGTCGGGGCTGATCGCGAGCAGTTTGTCGCCCGGCGAAATACCTGCCCGAGACCCGGCCAACCCCGAGACGACCTTCTCCGCATAGATGCCGTCAGATTTCTGCGTCCAAAGAATTCCGTCCACCGGAGGAAGAGAACGAGAGGCTCGCTGAGACAGATTTAGCGCCGCGCCCGCGACCAGCATCACGGCTACGACCAGCCAAATCAGACTCCAACTAGTTAGTACCTTTCCGTTCATCGTGCAGACAAACTAACGCATCCGTCAAAAGACGCAAGCCTCGTTCCATTGGATACTGCCAACGAAGCAAATCTAAGATATTGTAAACACGCCACTTATCCGCGATTCGTGACGCGTCGGGGCGACCACCTTCAGCGAAAAATCCATAAATCTATTGAGCATCCAATTATTCGGACAATCTTCTAAAGCAAAAAGGCTCGGTGAAAGCGATATTCCACACGAGCCCCAAACCAACCTTTTTCTCTCAATTAGAACCTGACCAAGATCCCGCCGCGAAGCGTACGCCCCTGCCCGGTCAGTCGCAGACTGCCGTCGTCACCGGAAATACCCGCCTGGAAATCGAAAATATTCCTCGCATCGAGGACCGCTTGGGCGTGAATCGGAAGGCCGAGAGTCGGAAGATTCTGTGTTACAAGAATGCTCATGCTCGGGTCATATATCGCGAGCTTTCCATGGAATGGATCGATAGCAAAAACCGTGGCGTCAGGCGATAACCGGAAGACCGTTTTCACGTTTGTCCCGGTCTTGAAATCCGCGTCGACCTGGCCGAAGAACGATTGAAAGAAACTGTTCTCGAAAAGCTCCGCCGGGTTTGAGATGCCGTTCATCGACAAGCTCTGGCCTCGGCCGAAGCTGTATCCTGCTTTTGCGCTAATCCGGCCGCTGATCCGCCTGCTGTACACAAGGCTTGCACCTTGCGCGTTCCCCTGCTGATTTCCCGTGAACTCATCCGGGCCGAAAGATGCGTTCACAAACGGCATGGACGCGACCCCGACACCGCGAGCGAACGTCGTGTCTGCGAAGAAGTTCGCATCGAGCGACGACTTATTATCCAGAACGCGCTCGAAACCGATCTCGAACCGGCTCGTCCGGTTCATCACGGGCTTGCCGTCTTCGATGAGGATGTCGTCCATCGCGACCGGCTCGCGGAATATCACCTGAGCGTCTTCGAGAGCGATTGCCCTCGACCAATCTTTATCTTCGGTCTGTGTAGTAAACGCACTTCGGACGCGCGTCTTGGAGTTTACGTCGTACTGAAAACCCAACCTCGGACTGACCGCAGAATCATTGCCGGCACCAAAGAATCTAGCGTAATCGAATCCGTAAACGAGAACCACGCCTTCACGGATCTTCCATTCGTCGGTCGCCTGCAGCGAAATTTGGTTCAGCGTTTCAATGCCTGATTCACGTTCGAGCTTGCCGAGCTTTCCTATCGACGTACCAACGCGGATCTGGTGTGAATCATTCGGACGGAATTTAGCTTGTGTCTCGAATCTTTGCGGAGCGTTAGAACCGGCTCCGACCTGTGCGGCGAGCACAAGTTCGGCGCTTTCGGTTACCGGCAGAAACGTAGCGAAATTAAGGCCTACGAAGCTGCCCTCATCCGTGCTGGCGAAATATGTTTCAGAAACCGTCTGCGCTTTGCGGTCGACGTCAGGCTGAGACTCGGGCTCCCCCGCTTCCGCGAGAACATCTTCGCCTTCGGAATTCTGATAGATCGAGCGAGACAGTGTCGCCGAGCGCCGCACCCATTTCGGGTTGTTTCTATCAACACGCTTTTCCGGAAGCGTGTTGCCGTTTCCCACGCGTTCTAGCTTGAATCCGTAGGTCAACTGGGCGGCCCGCTCGACATCAACTTCAGAAATAGTGATCGGAGTGAAACCCTGAGCGACCGCCAGGACCGTGTACTTGCCCGGGGTAATGCGTGCGAGAAAACTGCCGTCGGCGGCTGATTGAACTTGCTTTAAGAGAGTCGCGGTGCCTGCTTTGAAGATCGCGATGGTGGCATCGGCGATCGGGCCGCCGTCGGTCTTGACGACACCCTTGATCACCGCGGCTCCGCTTGTTTGAGCAGTTACCGGTACGACACCGACAAGCAGCATCGACAAGATCGGTACCACTGCGAAAGCAGCACGCAGAGCAAATTTATGATCGGTCAGTAGACGCATCAAAACGGTTATTCGCAGCTCGCTGAGATCAGCGGCCGCGCGATCGTCGGCTCAAAAGTATCTTCTTTGAACAACTCTCGTATTTTCGAGGCAAAAATCAATGGTGTCAAGCCGCAAAACGGCACCTTTACTCAGGCAGTCAGATGCATATGCCTTGACAAAGTTTGCCCTGCGGTTAGAATTAGTTCTTGCCCGATGCCGTCGATTGGCGGTGTGGGCATTTTTCGGAGACGTGGCTGAGCGGCTGAAAGCGGCGGTTTGCTAAATCGTTGTACTCCAAAAGGGTACCACAGGTTCGAATCCTGTCGTCTCCGCCAGATCTGGAAGGTCGTCATTTAGTTGACGGCCTTTCTTCGTTTTGGGTCGCGAGACTAAACTCTAGGAGAGCATTCTTCAAACGCCGGAGGTCTTTATGTTTCTCGCACCTTTAC
>JAQSDP010000202.1 GCA_029945985.1 bacterium
CTCATTCTCCCGGAGCGTTGCCCTGTCTGCCTTCATTCTCATACCCGTTGGATTCTCGATGATGACGCAGATGGCATCGTCAAACACCCTAGTGCAGGCGATGGTTCCAGACGAACTTCGCGGCCGTGTGATGAGCGTCTATTCAATGATGTTTATGGGGCTCGCTCCTATCGGATCGCTGCTGGCCGGTACGGTGGCGGGCTACATCGGCCCTGCTGAAACGGTCGCGATCGGCGGCTCGATCTGCGTCATCGGAGCGGCAATATTTGCCTCGCAACTGCCCTCACTCGGGCCCAAAGGACGTGAGATGATCGTAGCGATGCAAATGACCGGCGGCGAACCGGCCTCCAAGGCGATCGCACAGGCGCCGAAATGATCTGTGATATATTATTGTGTATCGAATCTGGTCAACGCTTTTTCACCGAAACCAATCTAACGAAACAGCATATGAACGAATACGCAACATCTTTCGGAAATTCGGCGGCTGATGCTCTACCGGCAGACCGGGCAAAATTCATCCGCAAAACCTATCTCCTGCTCGCGGCAGCCATTATGGCGTTTATCGCCGTCGAGGCTGTATTGTTCGCAACTCCGGCAGCCGGCATGATCGCGAATGTGATCTTCAGCGGCGGATCGATGGGCTGGCTGCTTGTTCTGGGCTTATTTATGGGCGTCTCATTTCTGGCGAACCGCTGGGCGACGTCCGAGACGTCTAAATTGACTCAGTTCCTTGGCCTCGGGATCTTCATTGTCGCGGAAGCTGTTATTTTTGTTCCGCTTATCATGATCTCCACGTATTATGCCGGCGACGCATCTGTGTTGATGAAGGCGGGAATCGTGACCATCGGACTCTTTCTCGGTATTACTGCCACGGTGTTCCTGACAAGAAGTGATTTTAGCTTCCTAGGACCGATCCTGGCCATCGGTGGTTTTATCGCTCTTGGGTTCATTGTTTCGAGTGCCATCTTTGGATTCTCGATCGGCAGTATTTTCGCATTCATCATGGTCGCGTTTGCCGGAACCGCGATCCTCTACGAAACGTCGAACGTACTCCACCGGTACAGCACAAATCAACACGTCGCGGCTTCGCTCACACTGTTCGCAAGTATCGCACTGCTGTTCTGGTATATCCTGACGATCTTTAGCTCGCGGGACTAGTTTAAGATCAATGTATCTCTTGAGGGCCCGGGTTTATTTCCGGGCTCTCGTTCATTCAACGATTTTCGGAGGCAAACACATGAAAAGGGTTGTTTCACTTGGCATCCTGACGCTGCTTCTGGCGGCAGTCGGCTTTGCTCAAACAAATCCTGCCCCGCCGTCGACCCACCTAAAAGTCGGCATGGCGGCGCCGGATTTCACACTCAACGACACAGCCGGAAAGCCGGTCAAGCTGAGCGATTTCAAGGGCAAGAAGAACGTCGTCCTGGCATTCTATGTTCTTGCCTTCACCGGTGGCTGAACGAAGGAACTCCAGGCATATCAGGCTGATATGGCCAAATTCGACGCGACCGAAACACAGATACTTGGAATCTCAATGGACAGCTTTGCTTCGAATAAAGAGTTCGGAACAAAGATCGGGGTAAACTTTCCGCTTCTTAGCGATTGGAAGCGTGACACGACTAAGACTTACGGCCTTTACAGCGAAACCAGCGGTTACGGCCGTCGCGGGACATTCGTGATCGACAAGGAAGGCATCATTCAGCACGTCGAGGTGGGAAATACCGCGGTAGATCCGACCGGAGCGTATCAGGTCTGCGATCTTCTGAAGAGTAAACAGGCTGCAAAGCCGAAGTAGAGTTTCAAACTTCTGTTTCGATCAGAGTGAGGCCGAGCGATCCGTCGGCCTCTTTCATTAATACTTCGATCCGGCGCTCGGCGGCCGTGAGACGTTCGCGACATTCTCGTGAGAGCCTGACCCCGTCTTCGAAAAGCTTCAGGCTTTCTTCCAAAGCGAGGTCACCCTCTTCAAGCTGCGTCACGATCTGCTCAAGTTCTTTGAGCGATTCCTCGAATGATTTCGACATAGTTATTTGAAGATCTTTTCGGCTTCATTCAGCAGCTCGTTGATGTTCTTAACGCCGAGCCGGCTGCGTTTGGACTCCGGGCCGTCGGTTGCGATCGCGATTATCTCCTGTCCCACTCGCTGGGCGATATTTGTGGCAAGCTTATCATCCTTTATCGCGACGATCTTCCATTCGCTGCCGTTCCTTTTCATCTTAACTTCGAATTCCTGTTGCGGTACAAGGCTCTTAACGGTGGCCGAGTCGGCGTCAACAGTGATGTCGAGATATTGCTCAGCACCGAGTACCATCGCCTCGAATGGAACGTATCCGAACTCCGACGTCTTCTGCTTTATCGCCTCGGGCAATTCCTCGCGGGCGCGGTCCTTGATCGCGGGCATCACGGGTTCGGCTATACGAGCAACTTGCTGGAGGACCGTCGGCGGCAAGCCGCGGCCATAGAGTTCGACCGCCTTGGTGGTTATCTGAGGAAGAAAATCATCGACCACATCATCAATATTCACAAGTCGATTAACGGTAGCCTGATCGTCTCTTTTGGCGGCGTCGACGATCATTGCGAGCGAATACTGAGGCGATGATCGGAGCGATTGCCAGTAGAAGTAGAAGCCGATACCCAAGACCAGAGCGATCGCGAAAAGGGAACCAAGGATGGTCACAACGATCTTCTTAAATCTCGTACGACCAGCAGGGGCAGCGTATCCGCCGAGTTGAACGGGCATTTCGTTCGCCGCTAGTTGTGGTGATCCGTCGTGCATCAATCCTCTACAAGCTCTTTCACTTCGGCGGAGAGGCGGCCATTCGCGAGGCGAACCTTTATGCGTTCGCCAACGTCGGTTTGATGCACATTTCTGACGATCTCGCCGCTTAGATTCTGCGTGATCGAATATCCGCGAGTGAGTACCGCTAGGGGCGAAAGAGCATCAAGACGTGCAACTGCGGGCGCCATCGCCCTTTCGCGATCTTCGGTAAGCTCAGACGCCTTTGACCGTATCCTCTGTTCTACCAGAGCAAGCCGACGGTCGTTACGAGCGATCCGCGAGGCGAGGTGCATCGGCGTCAGGGCAGATGACAACCTTTCTATGCGATCTTTGACATATACAAGCCGTGACTCGACCGAGTCTTCGGCAGTTTCGAGCAAGCTGTCAACGTATGCCCGAAGACCTTTTACCCGAGCAGGGAAAAGTTGAAACGAGGGCGAGAGTGCAAGTTCTTGCAACTCGTTTCGCGCCGAGAGAAGCCGATAGCTGATCGAATTGAATAGATCTGCCGTCGACCGAGTCAGGTGTTCGATGATCTCAGCTTCGGCGCGAGCCACTATCTCGGCGGCGGCGGATGGCGTCGGAGCTCGCAGATCCGCGGCCATATCTGCGATGGTGAAATCGATCTCGTGGCCAATGGCGGATATAACGGGAATGTTCGATGCTCGGATCGCTCTTGCGACGCGTTCTTCGTTGAACGCCCAGAGATCCTCGGCCGACCCGCCTCCGCGTCCGACGATCAGCACGTCGATCTTCTGCTCGGCATCTGCAGCTTCGGAAAACCTGTTCGCGTTAGCGATCGCCCGGGCGATCTGCTCGCCTGCAGTTTCACCTTGAACCTGGGCCGGAATGATAACTATGTGGACCGATCGGGCTCGGCGTTCCAGGACGTTAAGGATGTCGTGGATAGCTGCTCCGGTCGGGGAAGTCACGACGCCGATCCGCCGCGGGTAGAGCGGGATCGGGCGCTTTAGGGCCTCGTCGAACAGTCCTTCTTTCGTGAGCTTATCCTTGATCTGCTCGAATGCAACTGTCAGGGCACCTTCGCCTACCGGCTGCAGCGACTCGACGGCGAGCTGATATTCGCTTCGGCGTTCCCAACTAGTGATGTTGCCGCGTACCCGAACCTGCAACCCATCAAACGGCTTGAAGCGGATCCGCCAGTTTGTGCCCTTGAAACATACCGCCTTGACGAACGATTCGCCGTCGGTCAGCGAGAAATACCAGTGACCGGACGAAGCGGCGCTGAAGTTGGAGATCTCTGCTTCGACCCAGACGCTACTGAAGCGCTGTTCGAGAGCCGACTTTATCTCAAGATTTAACTCGGTTACGGTCTGCGGCGAAGGCTCGAAATCGTCAAAAAGAGATTGGATCAGCGGATGTTCCATCTTTGAGGATTCTAGCATTAGGCCGGGACGACATTCTTCTTGCCGGCGTATTGTCGGATCGAATGCATAGCGATCGCCGTAACAATGATCCCTCCGCCGAGGAGTGCCCATTGTGACGGCCGCTCGCCGATGAACAGGAATACCCAGACGGGATTCAGCAGCGGTTCGATGAAGCCAATAAGACTTGCGTCGAGCGGACGCGTACCTCCGCGTACGCCTTTAACGAAAAGTATGTAAGAGATACCGATCTGAAAGATGCCGAGAAACGCGACCGCGAACCAGTCCATCCCGGTCATCGTTGATATCGCGGAAATGCCCGTCGGAGCGTTCACGAGCGAAAGCAAAAAATTACCGTAAATAACCGCTATTACCGGATTGAATCCCTCTGCTTTCGGATGCCGCAGAAGCATTATGTAGAGACCGAGAAGCACACCCGACCCGAGTGCGGCAAAGTTGCCTTGGTAATCCTCGAGCCGAAGCTGGCC
>JAQSDP010000203.1 GCA_029945985.1 bacterium
GTCTCACAAGCGTCAAGGCGTGTATCCTTGCTCGTCGTCAACTTCATGAGGAGGCCGAGGCAGCGATCTCACATGCGGTCGAGATCGGCAAAGGGTTTGGGCACTTCCACCACACTGCCCACAATATCGCGTCCGCGTACGCCGCAATGGGCCGGCCGAATGAAGCCATCGATTGGCTTGAAAATGCAGCGGATGAGGGATTCCCGAACTATACGTATTTCAAGGTCGATCCCAATCTAGATCCAGTTCGCGAACATCCCCGATTTACCGACCTGATGTCACGGCTTGAGAAGCAGTGGATACGCTTCAAGGAGATCGCTGCTGATCCGCCGAACTGATCGGCCGCCTGGTTGTGAAGTAGATGTCGAACGAACCTGGCCCGATCCCTCCGGGCCGTCGCGACGCCATCAGCATGGTTCTATTGTCGAATGAGAAAGCCGGATTCACATCCTGATATCCCGGCACGTTAATATTAGGACCAAGTTTCTCCGGAGCCTTCCACCGGTCGTAAACCGATTCGCGTGTCGACACCCACATGTCGTGGAAATTTATATCGCCCGTAATATTTGGACGGTTCGAACTGAAGACCATTTCCAGACCGTCATCCCGGACCCAAAAACAGGTCTCGATCGATGGGCTATTTAGCTCGACAACATTAACCGAGAACTCAAATCCAAGATCGCTGATCGTACTCTCGTAGATGTCCGGGCCGCCAAACCCTCCGGGCTTTGTGCTTGAGAAGAAAAGTTTCTTCACCCGGCCTGCGTCCGCGAAAAGATAGTTAGCCGCAAGCTCGACGGAAGGCGAATTTATCACTGAGCCCATGTTGATCGGATCGCTCCAGTCGAAATCGTCATTCACACGATCTCTAACAATCGCCCAAATATCTGTGAACCCTAAGCCGCCTGCGCGGTCACTCTGGAAAAGCAGGATCCGGCCGTCGGCCGCGAATGACCGTACTCGCTCCATCGCTCCCGTATTGATACCGTTTCCAAGTCTGAACGGGGCCTGCCACGGAGAGTTTCGTGTTTTGCGGATTGATACCCAGATGTCCTCGCTGCCCCCGACTGATCCTGTGCGGTTAGAGGTGAAGTACATCGTCTTCTCATCCTTGGACAAGATCGCGGCGTGATCATCAAACTCGGAATTGATCGGCGGCGGCAGATGCACGATCGGTTCCCAGTCACTGTACTCTTGGCCACTTCTTACCTGAGATTGCAATGCGATCACAAAGATCAAACAAACAACGATTGTGATTTGCGTCAGTCTCATATCGATACACTCCTGTGATTTTGTCCGTGAGGATTAGCAGAGGTCTCAATCTCGCAAAACTTTTCCTTGACCTTTCAATCTAAGTGGAAAGATTCCTCAAGTCTTTCTGTTTTTCTTACGTTTTTTTTCTGGCAGCCTTGAACTCACTGGCCTTCACATTCGGTGAAGAATTCGAGCAAGAGTAACAACTCGAACTTCCGATCCATTTCGCCGAACTTGTAGCTTCATCAGTTGACGAACGGAAACGTTCGACATAGTATTTCAGGATTATGACGATAGGGCCGGGGTATATATCGCATGTTGGGATCAGGGCGCGGAATTATGAGGCGATGTTGGTGTGGTATGAGCAGGTGATGGGGGCGGAGATCAGGCACCAGAACGATTTTCTGGCGTTCATGACGTTTGACGACGAGCACCATCGGATGGTGATCTTCACGGTGCCGGACACGGTCGAGCGGCCGCCGACGGCGAACGGGATCGATCACATCGGCTACGGAGTCCGCGACCACGGCCATCTTGTCGAGATCTACGAACGCCTCCGCGACATGGGCGTCCCGCCATTCGGGTACGACTTCGACCCGAAGAACTAGCCCGCCTCCACCACGCCGGCACATCTCCATCCGAACTAGCACGCATCGGCCTTCCTTAATAGCCTCGGAACACGCGGAGGTATCGGCGTTTCGCGTCGGGTCGCTTCGGAGTGAGTCTGGGAGCAGGTCGGAGCAAGCCTCGCGGCAGCCGTCGGCGTCGGAGCGGGTCGTGGTTGCTGGCGTAGAAACGCGTCGCGGTGCAGAGTGCTCATTTTGCACCTTTGCACCTCTAAAACGCACCGCAAAAACGCGGTGCAGCGCGTACATTTGTGTCTGCGACGGTTCCGGCAAGGTTAGTATGATCAGCCGTCTCAGCCTGCTCCGGCGTATTCTTCATAAGTCCAATCCCAGTGTGGCACGTGCCACATCTGCAGCAGTCAGTAGCCGGTAGTCAGTGGTCAGAAGCTGTATTTATCGGGCCACTATTCAATTTTCACTGTTCACTATTCACTCGATTGTGGCACGTGCCACAATTCAAGGCCGGCCGTTCCACACCGCTTACGAGCATCGAAAGATTCGCGCTGCTCAGGCCGCTCGGAAACCGCATTTCGGAAATTAAATTTTAAACTTGGTCACAACCGGAAACGTTATTCGGGGACAGATCCGGAGATCTTCTTGCGGGTCGTTTCGCCGGTGCTGAGGACAGGAATACCGCCATCGACCTCATCGTGCGGACGCGGGATTACATGAACAGCAGTGACGGTCCCAATGCGGCGGGCAGCCGCGGCTCCCGCGTCGACCGCTGCCTTCACAGCTCCAACCTCGCCGCGAACTATCGCGGTCACCAACCCGGCATCGATCTTTTCGTACCCGACGAGCTGAACATTAGCAGCCTTGACCATAGCGTCAGCCGCTTCGATCATCGCTACCAGGCCCATACATTCAACCATTCCGAGTGCTTGCATATATTTTTGAGGTTCGCCTACTTCACGTAAACAGCCGCGATCACCATCGCGAAAGCAATGATCACGAAAACGATCGACGCGATCACGAATGTCCACGAGACCCCCTCGCGCGGTTCCCAAACGATCTCTACCGGTTCGCGGTTCGACGCACGAACCTTTCGACGGTCGGACCGTTCGGTTCTCGCGGGAGTAGTGTCAACCTTCGTTGCGATACCATTTACCGCCGGTTCTGGACGTGCGGCGATCGGTTCGGCGGGAGGCGGAATAGCGCTCGGCTCTTCAGCCTCCGCGAGAGACCCGCCACAGTTAAAGCAAAACATCGAACCCTGGCGAACCTCGGCCCCGCAAATATCGCAAACTGCTGTCTTGACCGCTGTCTTCGGCATCCTAGTAAACTTTAAGGGTTACGAAGTGCCGCCGCAACCTCGCCCCCGATCGTCCGCAGCTCGCCTTTATGCTTCAGTACAAAGAGCTTTCCGCCCGATTCTCGGGTAAGCCGTTCGAGAACCTTGATCTGGACCTTTTCGTCCGATACGGCAACGCCTATCAGCCTGATCCCGGCATCCTTCAAGATCTTTACCGCGGCTTCAGGTTTGGTCGCGCTGGCCCGTTCGTCACCATCTGTCACGATCAGGATCGAACGACGACCCGCGTTTTCCGGCTTCCCATTCCCGGCAAGATATTCGCCCGCCGATCGAACCGCATCGATCATCGCCGTCTGGCCGGCCTGGATGTACATGGCGTCGGCCGAATCCCGGATCTCGCCGGCGTCAGAGGTCAACTCCTGATCGAGCTTGATCTTTTCGCCGTCTATGAACCTGATAAAAAAGGCTTCGTCCGCTGGCTTCTGCTCGTCGAGAACTTTGCCGATGAACTGGATCACGTCTTCGAGCAGCTTTCGAAAAGAACCGGAGTTATCGATCACGAATCCATAGCTGATCGAGTCTGTCGAGGGTTGCGATTTGGGTTCAGGACTGCCCTCCTGCGCAGGTGCGGCCGCAGCGAAAAACATGAGAACAAGGATGAGGCTAAACTCTCGCAAAGACATCCTTCTCCTCTCCGAGGTCACGAGCCGAAGGCGTTAGGATAGTTTTGGCTGTGATATAGATCTTCTTGCCTTTTGCCACCGCGTCTCGAACGTCATTCTCGCTCACGAAATCGACAGGATCCGGGTTGAACCCGTTCTCAGTGAGCGACTGCGGTCGAAGCTCGTGGATGATGGTTTTCACCGGCGATTCTACCTGCGGCTGAACCGTTGGAGCAGGCTCCGGAGGGGTGGGCTGTTCGTCGCTGACAACCTTTGTCGAGAGAAATCTATCGACCAGAGCCGCCACGTGATCGCGGCTGATCGTTCTCCTACCGGTTTCCGGTTTGCCGGGTGCAGTAGGGGTCGATGCCACAGCCTTAGCACCAACATTAACAGGCTTTGTCTCGAATGCCACACGCTTGATGTCCATCAGATGGATTGGTGAAACGTTGTCCGAAGTCACGTTGCCGCCCCAAGATCCGCAGCCCAGAGTCATCGAGGGAGCAAGATCAGTCGACAGTCCGATCGCCCCATGGGTCGTGGGCGAATTGATCACTACGCGGGAGGCAGGCATAGCCTTGCCGTATTCGATTGCCTTCTGCCGGTCTTGAGTATGCATACCGGCGGTGTGGCCCATCCCGCCAAAATGCAGGATCTCGTCACATCGAGCCGCCGCCTGCTCGATTCCATCCACAATAAAGAACGCAAGGGTTGGCGAAAGCTTTTCGATCGACCATGGATAGTCGCGCCCAACGCCTCCGCAATCGGCAAGTAAACATCGTGTTCCGTCAGGAATCGAAACGCCGGCGAGATCGGCGATGTGTTTCGCAGACCGGCCAACGATTCCGGCGTTCA
>JAQSDP010000204.1 GCA_029945985.1 bacterium
GAGCGTCGCTTCGACGCGAAACAGCGCGAATGGCCATGATAGTTTCGCCGGAGGAACCGGCGATGCGGACAGGAGTGTCCGCGCTCCTTCGCTCAGCGAGAAAGCCGAAGAGCTGAATGACCTTCTCTCCGACGCCGTCCGCATGCGGCTCGTATCCGACGTTCCGCTAGGGATCTTGCTATCGGGTGGTATCGATTCATCGACAATCGCGGCCTTCGCTACGCAGCACGCAACTGAGCGTGTGAAGACGTTCTCGGTCGGTTTCGAGGAGGATTCGTTCGACGAATCCAAATACGCAAGGAAAGTCGCGAAGCATCTCAACACTGAGCATTACGAAGAAAAACTCTCCGCGACGACCGCGGGCGACCTGATCAGCGACATCGGTAGATGGCTGGATGAACCGATCTCGGACGGGTCGCTGATACCTACCGTTCTGCTGTCGCAGTTCGTACGCAAGCACGTCACGGTCGCGCTCGGTGGCGATGGCGGCGACGAGCTTTTTGCCGGATACCCGATGTATTATGCCCACACGGTCGCGGCGAAGTATAAGCGTGTTCCGGCATTTCTACGCTCGGGGTTGATCGAGCCGATCGTCAACGCATTGCCCGTTTCGACGAAGAATATGTCGTTCGATTACAGGGCGAAGCGATTCGTGCGGGCGGCGAAGTTTGATGACTTCGAGCGGCATCATTCGTGGTTCGGATCATTTTCGATCGACCAGCATGAGCGGCTTTTCACGAAGGACGTTCTCGCCCAAACCGACGCGGACATATATCGCGAAGTGCGTGAACTTGTCGGCAAGTCCGACGCGAAGAACGTCATCGAACATATGCAGTATGCGGACATAAACTACTACCTCGCCGAAGACATCCTGACCAAGGTCGATCGGGCGGCGATGTCGGTGTCGCTCGAAACGCGTGCACCGTTCCTTGACCCGCGTATCGGCCAATTCGCGGCGTCGATCCCGGTCGAGTACAAGCTGAAAGGCAAGAGCGGCAAGGTGATCTTGAAAGAAGCGATGAAAGACCTGCTCCCGCACGACATCCTCCACCGCCCCAAAAAAGGCTTCGGCATCCCGATCGCCGAATGGTTAAAAGGCCGCCTAAATCCGCTGATGCACGAGATGCTCGATGGAAAGCGGCTACGGGAGCAAGGGTTGTTCGATCCGGACTACGTTCAAAAGCTTGTCGACGAGCACGAATCGGGCAAAGCGTCTCACCACAAGGAGTTGTGGACATTGTTGGTTTTCGAGCTGTGGTGTGACCAATTTTTGCAGAGTTGAGTTGGAAGGAATTAATGGGAAAGCTCCTTTTTGAACTACACGACGAATTGATTCCGACTTTACGAATGGGCGAGATCGAGTCCTGTGAGCGCGTTCTCTTAAATCGCCTAGCCGCTATCCGTGAATCGCCATTCCACATCGCTCTTGACCTAACCATTACCAACAATCCTTCGGACATCGCCGCTTATTTCGATGGATTCTTTCGGAAGGAGTCGCTTCGTTTTGATATTCGAGCGGCGTACGCGGAAATGAACGGATTCGATATAAACACAGACCGATGGTATTTCGATGTTTTTGCGTTCACTGAATACGGCGGTCGCGATGACTACGATTGGCTAGCTGATTGGGAGAGTGAGCGCTACCCGGAGATGACGATAACCGGGTTAGAGCCATTACAGAAGGTTTACGAAGAATCATATGATGACGAGAATTTCGGAGACGCAAGCGACGTCGTGACACTCTTGGTGGTCACGAAGTTTCAGGACTTGATTCGCCGCGCGACAGCCGACATGAGTGAGTTACGATTTCCGCTGCTCGCAACGACTCACGACTTTGACGCTTTCATTTATGAAGCTAGAAGGGTTGATTGAGCTTTCCATATTCAAACGAAAGGTGGATTGGCACTCGAAAGTTAATAGTTCTATTATCGTGTTTATGAAGCAACTCTATCCGGAGATCGAGCCCTTTGATTCGGGCATGCTGAAGATTTCGGAGATTCACGAGATCTATTACGAACGCGTGGGAAATCCGGATGGGATTCCGGTTGTGTTTCTGCATGGCGGGCCGGGCGGTGGGCTGATACCGATGTACCGGCAGTTCTTCGACCCGAAGGCGTATCACGTGGTGCTGTTCGACCAACGCGGCTCGGGCCGATCGACTCCGCACGCCGAACTGGAAGAGAACACTACGTGGGACTTGATCAACGATATCGAGGCGCTTCGCGAGAAATTTGCGGTCGATAAGTGGTATGTGTTCGGCGGTTCGTGGGGTTCGACACTGAGCCTTGCCTACGCGATATCGCATCCGGATCGATGTCTGGGACTCGCGCTTCGCGGGATCTTCCTGACCCGGAAAAAAGAGCTCGATTGGTTCTATCAGTACGGCGCTTCTGAGATCTTCCCGGATTTCTGGGAGCGTTTCCGTGATGCGATCCCCGAGGACGAACGCGGTGATTTTATGACCGCCTATCATAAACGTCTTACGAGCGACGACGAAGAGACGCGCCTCGAAGCTGCCAGGGCATGGAGCACTTGGGAAGGTGCGACGTCGAAGCTATATCCGAGCCAGGACCTGATGGACCATTGGGAAGGCGCTCACGAAGCCTTAAGCCTCGCGCGCATCGAGAGTCATTACTTTGTGAACAATTCGTTCTTCCCGAACGAGAATTATTTGATCGAAAATGTCGACAAGATCCGGCACATCCCGACGGTTATCGTCCAGGGCCGCTACGATGTCGTTTGCCCGATGACATCGGCATGGGAACTACATCGAGCGTTCCCTGAGGCTGAACTCAAAGTGGTTGCCGACGCGGGCCATTCGGTCTCGGAGAAAGGGATAACTGCGGCGTTGGTTGAAGCGATGGACGTGTTTCGCGATAAAGAGAAAGCTGCGGCGGGCTAAAGTTCAGGTAAACCTAAATGCGACTTTAGCTGTATAATTAACAGCATTAAAGATAGAATTCGAACTTATTAACCAATATGCCTTTAGGAACTACAGAGATCATCCTGATCGTCGCCGTGCTTTTCCTGCTTTTCGGAGCATCACGCCTGCCGCAGCTTGCGAAATCGATCGGCCAGTCGCGTAAAGCCTTCAAGGAAGGAATGCGTGATGCCGAGGAGGAAGAAAAAGCTGAAAAGCAGCTCAGTTCGCCGGCCGCTCCGCAGATCAGCGATATGAGCGACGAAGCTCTTGCCGAAGAAATGCGTCGCCGGGCCGAAGTCCGAAGCTAAGCCGAACTCGGTCATTATGCTGAATTTCGTCCAGCGTTGATGATGCCGAACGAGCAGCGCATCACTAGTTTTTCATAGAGCTCCCGCTTCTCCGCATCCGTTTCTCGCCTTAGTTTCGTCAACGCAAATTGCTGGATCGTTACGAGCGGAAGCACGATCCTTTCCCGCGTTCTTACCGACCTTTGCTCAACCGGAGCGTCCGACATTAACTCCTCGGTTCCGGTGATCTTCGAAACATATTTGAGTGTCCTGTCGAATTCGTCGCGGATCTTTCGCCAAATGCGCCCATAGGCCGGGTCGTGTTCGAGAAAAACTGTCAGGCCAAAGTGCGTTTTCTGCATCGCCATCTCGCAGTTGTCTACGAGCGTCCTGAAGAAGGCGTTCTCACGATACATCTGAGCGATGCGGTCGATTTCGGGCTCGAGCGCTTCGAGCGCAGACCCGACGCCGTAGAATCCGGGTACGTTCTGTTTGATCTGACTCCACGCACCCACGAACGGGATCGCCCGCAGGTCTTTCAACGTTAGCTCACCTTTTCCGCGTTTGGCCGGCCGGCTGCCGATGTTTGCCTGTGCATAGAAACGCATCGGGCTTACGTCCGAAAGATATTTTAGAAATTCTGGATCGTCCCTCAGTTCTAGGTACGCTTCGAAGCTTTTCCGCGCGAGGCGGTCGGCGAGTTCGTATTCCTCCGCGGAAAGCGTTTCCTCACGAGGCGACAGGATCGGGTCGTGAAGGCCGGCGTTGACGAGTTGTTCGATGTTGTACCTGGCGGCGTCGGTCGTGCCGAAATTTGAGCTGACCGTCTGCCCCTGGATGGTAAGTTCGATCGAGTCGTTCGCGATGTTGCTCCCCATCGAGGCATAAAAGCGGTGCGTCCTTCCCCCGCCCCGGGCTGGCGGGCCACCGCGGCCGTCAAAGAATACGACGCACACGCCGAACTCTTCCGCGAGCTTCGTCAGTCTGTCTTTCGCGGTGTAGATGCTCCAGTTTGCCATCAGATAGCCGCCGTCTTTCGTACCGTCGCTGAAGCCGAGCATGATGGTCTGCCGATCTCCGCGTCGTCGCAGATGTTCGCGATACTCGGGCATTGCGTAGAGCTGGCGCATTGTTGACTCAGCATGTTCGAGATCGTCGATCGTCTCGAACAGCGGCACGATATCAACAGTGATATCTTGCAGATCGACACCGGCGAGTCCGAAAAGCCCCATTACCTCAATAACATTCACGGCACCTCGACACTGGCTGATGATGTATCGTTCGCAACCGCGGCGGCCGTTCTCCGCCTGTATCGATCTGATCGCTTTGATCGTGTCGAGCGTGTCCCTTGCAGTGCCTTCTGCTACGGCAATTTGGTCGCTCTCACCTGCCGCAAACAAGGCGTCCAACTTCTCGTCTTCGCACATCGCCTCGT
>JAQSDP010000205.1 GCA_029945985.1 bacterium
TCTCTAGTTCCGGGATCTTGACGTTTTGAAGCGCGCGGTTCGCTTCACGCATGGCTCGTGAGCTCTCGCGGCGGGCGTCGGCTGCTGCTTTCCGGACATCGACGCGTGCCTG
Organism: bacterium; assembly: GCA_029945985.1. Lineage (GTDB taxonomy): Bacteria > Acidobacteriota > Blastocatellia > Pyrinomonadales > Pyrinomonadaceae > OLB17. The sequence continues at coordinate 113 of JAQSDP010000205.1, forward strand.
TCGAGCATTGTCTGTTATTTCCCGGTCGACATCGCTATACGTGCTGTTACGGGTGCTTGAAAGCAGATTGACCGCAGGACTCAACGACTTCCCGTCGTCCTTTTTATTGATCGCGAGCGGACCGTTAACGCTGTCGAGTTTGATCTGCGCGTCACCGGAACCGAGCCGTCCGTGAAGGTCGCGTCCGACGTATTCGCCCTTTCGGACAGGGAGGCCGAACGCGTTCGTTATGCTGCCGTTTAACGAATCGGCCTTGACCGTAGCGTTCGTGTCAGATGGAAGGAGCAGGTTGATCCGGCCGTTGACCGTGCTTAATTCGATATTGCTTGCCGGTTCAACTCGATCGAAATCCGCCAGGACCGTTCCGTTGACCGTCGAAAGATCTACCGTGCCGCGGAGGCCGCTGGCCTGCACGCTTCCGTTAACGGCGGAGATCTTGGTTATGTTGGTAAAATCTGCGGCGACGACGGATCCGTTGACTGTTTCGATCTCGTTTAGAACCGCCGTCCTCGGGACAGAAACCTTGAAGTGAACCTCGATCTTCCGGCGCTGATTGTTCCAATTGGCGTTCTTGTATTCGGTCTCAACGCTAAACGAATTGGACTGTGCATCGATGCGAAGGTCCACCAGATCGAGCGATTCTTTGCTGTCGGCGATCTTTGTGGCTTCCAGCCGCACTTCGTTCCGATCCCAGGCGATCATCTCGATCGAACCGTTGACGTTCGAGACGCTCACACGGCCTTTGGCCGAGATCGGGTATGACTGCTCGAATTTTTCTGTTTCGTCCTTCACTGCCGGGACGACAGCAGCCGGGGTATGAATGTTGTTATATGTTGGCTGCGGCTCGATCTGGAGATCGGACGAAACAAAAAGGCTTGCGAAAACTATGGAATATAACCAGCTCATATGATGATTGCCTCAGGATGAAATTTATTGGGAAGATCTTCCCGTATCTGTAAGCAAAAACACCGCCTTCTGACACTTTGTGACAAAAAAAAGAAATAAAATCCCGACTTCCGGCATCTGAATGCTTTGATGCACTTTTGTAACGGTCCAGTGCCCTTCCGCAACCAATTTGGCCACTCATTACAGGAAACTTGACTCATGCAAGAAGCATTTACTATATAGGCTTGTTTTGTTAAATTATAGGTTTTGACGGGGCTGGTTACGGAGAAGTAAATGAATCTACAAAAGACACGGCTGCACATACTTCGCGAAAAGAGCGATCTTTCCGCGAAAGCAAAGACTGGCGTCTCTCTCCATTGCCACACTGAATATTCCAGGGAGATGCTGGATTTTATCCCGCATTATGCCGATAAATTGCCGATCATCAATTCTTTCTGGCGGCGGGAACAGGTCAACTTCCGGAAACGTGAGGGCCGCGACGTCGATTTCTCAACTTCGTTCTGGTCGCCGCCGCTTTCGCCGAAAGAGGTTTATGACATCGAGCAGGAACAGATCAGCGACCTAAACCTCGATGCGTTGGTTTCACTTACCGACCACGACAGTATCGATGCCACGCTTGAGGTGAACAAGGTCGTTCCAGAATCAGACGCTCCGGTCTCGATGGAATGGACCGTCCCGTTCGAATACGGATTTTTTCATCTCGGCGTACACAATCTTCCGAAGGGACGGGCCGAGGAACTGACGAGGACGCTGCTCGACTTCACGTTCGACGCGGCCAACCACGACGACGCGAAGCTCACTGAGATGTTCGCGATGCTGAACGAAATACCTGGCGTTCTCATCGTTTTGAATCATCCCCTATGGGACATCGAGATGGTTGGCAAAGACCTCCATCGAGAACTGCTCGAAATGTTCATTTCTCGCCATGTGAAATGGCTACATGCTTTCGAGTTCAACGGCTTCAGATCGTGGTCTGAGAACAAAGGGACACTAGACCTTGCCGAATCGATCGGGATACCGGTTGTTACTGGCGGCGATCGACACGGCTGCAAGCCGAATACGGTGATCAACCTTACTAACGCAAAAACCTTTGCTGAGTTTGCAGATGAGGTGCGAACGGACAAGCACAGCGAAGTGGTAATGATGCCCGCCTACGAACAGCCCCTGCATTCGCGTCAACTCGAATCGTTCGCCGAGATCCTGGCTCATTATCCTCAATTCCGTGCCGAGCGTCGGAACTGGTTCCAGCGGGTGCATTTCGACAAAGGCGATGGCTTGGGCGCCCGGCCGCTTGTCGAGCACGGTTGGGTGACAGGACCGCGATGGCTGCGGATCGCTATTCGGGTTCTTGGGGTCTCCGGAGGACCCGGGATGCGGCCGCTTTTCCGAGCTGCTCGAAAGAAGAAGGATCGTGTGCCGCAGATCGTGAATCCCGGCCCTCTGCCGGAACGAAGTAAAGATGGGTTGGTCATCGAATTGTCGTCCGACCCGGTCAGTTGAATTGTGCGGTGAACTAAACGATAATTATGGCTTGTTTGAAGGCGGCTTTGCCCGCCTTTTCTTTTTTGACCGTTGGTTATTCTGTGAGTAGTTCTATCCGAGCGGCCTTCTTTCCGGATTCATATCTGGAAGTGAACGGAGCCGCGATGACAAGCAAACGACTAACAGGGTATGCCCAAAAGATGGGCTACCCCTTTTTGTGCATCCACGCCGGCCCGAAGAACGATACTTGGCAGGATGAAAGCACGACATATCTCTCGCTGAAACGTTCGCCCTTTAGTTTCACCTTGGACGAAGACCTTGCGTACGATCCGCTTTTTCAAAGGCACATGGGGAAGGTCTTGCGCTCCCTAATGCAGTTTCAGCCCGACGTGATCCATATAACCGGCTTGAACGACGTAAGCATTGTCGGAGCGTATCTTGCATGGAAGCTGCAGATCCCGTTAGTTGGATCGTGGCATACGAACATCCACGAGTTTGCGGCGACCCGGCTCGACAATCTTTTGAGCTTTGCTCCAGACGGACTTCGCGGAAAGGTGACGAGGTTTGCGGAGAAGAACATCATGTACGGCTCGATCCAATATTACCGGATGCCAAAGGTCATTCTGGCCCCGAATCAGGAACTGATAGATGCACTGCGTAAAGGAACGAATCGGTCGGCGAGATTAATGTCGCGCGGGGTAGATACGGATAAATTCTCGCCCCATCTTCGCACGGCCAACGATGGCGTATTTCGTATAGGCTCGGTCGGTCGCCTGAGAGCCGAAAAGAATGTGAGGATGCTGGTCGAGCTGGAAAAGAATCTGCTTGAAGCCGGCAAGACGAACTTCGAGTTTCTTATAGTCGGTGAAGGTACCGAGCGTGAGTATCTGGAGAAGAATCTCGGTCACGCAAAGTTCACGGGCTTTCTTTCTGGGGAAGAACTGTCCCAAGCCTACGCAAACATGGACGTCTTCGTCTTTCCATCTATGACCGATGCATACGGTAATGTGGCTCAAGAGGCTCACGCATCCGGAGTTCCGTCGATCGTGAGCGACCAAGGCGGGCCGAAATTCATTGTCTCGCACGGGAAAACGGGCTTCATCGCAAAAGACGTGTCGGAGTTTACGGGCTATACTATTGGGTTAATGGAAGACCCCTCAAAGCTTGAGGAAATGAAGGAGTGGTCGCGTGCGAGTGCGATGTCGCGATCGTGGGATTCCGTATTCGAAAGCGTTTATGCCGGTTATGCCGAAGCGATCTCGTTGGCTGGGTCTACGAAGTTTGCGGGCGAGCGAGAGGAACTAGCCTGAAGCCCATGAACGACATCACCTTCGAAGAGGTTCCGGCGATCCAGGAAACGCACACGATCGGCGAGGCGTTCCGCAATGTCTGGAACGATCCGGGCCAGTTCATCACGAATTGGAACTATAAGGGAGCGGTGCTCAGCGGCGTTATGCGGGCTCCGATCTTCTTCATCACATATCTTGCCGGCCGCGAGAGTTTGCGTCTCGCGATCGGTGCGGCGGCGGTTCAGTTCGCATTCCGTTTCGCATTCGCCGGCGTCGGCGGCACGCTTATACAAGGTTTTCGGAGAGTCGAGCCGGCATGGAAGGCTTTGCTCGCGATAATGCTGATCCTGCCGGCGATCAGCCATCTTATCGAGTTTGCCGTTCAGGCCGTGTTCGCATATTTCACTTCGACACAAGATCACACGGACGCGGCCATCCTAAGATCGATCACCGTGTCGATAATGTCGGCGCTTTTCACACTCTTCGCGATGCGACGAAATGTGATGACTGTCGGCGACGAAGAGAGTCGTTCGCTGCTCCACGACCTTTCGCGGCTGCCGCGGCTTGTGTTCGAATTTTGCGCGTTCATCCCGAACGAGATCGCCTCATTTATTCGCCGTGGTGCGTGGGTCACAGCCATTATCGCGTTGGTTAGTTTCGGAGCGTTCGCACAGATCATGGTCTGGGCTCTGGTCAACCGCCCTAACTGGACCTACGGCGGCGGCAAATCGATTCCGCTGATCAAGTACTTCGGCGTAGACGGTATGATCCTTATGGTGATCGCCGTTATCATCTCCCTGATCTGGTTCAATCGAAAA
>JAQSDP010000206.1 GCA_029945985.1 bacterium
GCGACGATCGGGACGGTGCTTCTGCTCGGCTACTGGCTGCTGATGACCGTCATTCCTGTGCCGGCATGCGAAGTAACGACGATCGACGACAAGGCCTGTAACCTCGCTGCATGGCTCGATCGAACGATTTTGACCGAAAACCACATTTGGCGGTCGGCTAAGGTATACGATCCTGAAGGCATTCTTTCGACCATTCCGGCGTTAGTGACGTGTCTTTCAGGCGTGCTGACAGGAACATGGCTCACCCGGAAGACTGAAACATCTGACGGCATCACCAATACATGGCGTGTTGAAACAGCCGCGGGGCTCTTCTTCGCCGGTACAGTTGCTCTCGCAATCGGGTGGTCATGGAGTTTGTTGTTTCCACTAAATAAGCCGCTTTGGACCAGCTCGTACGTGGTTTACACAAGCGGGCTCGCACTCCTGACTCTGGCCGCCTGCTACTGGCTCATCGACATCAAGCAGATGAAATGGTGGACGAAACCATTCGTCATCTTCGGCGTAAACGCACTTGCGTTGTTCGTCTTCTCCGGCATCTTTGCACGACTTCTCGGGATGATCCGTTTGACGGGGCCCGAGGCAGGAAAGGACATCTCACTTCAGCAGTGGATCTTCAACAATCTCTTCCTTTCGTGGGCCTCGCCCATTAACGCATCGCTCGCATTTGCCATAGCATTTATCCTCTTTTGGCTCTTTCTGATGTGGCTGCTTTACCGGAAGAACATCTACATCAAAGTCTAACGGTTACATAATCCAACGTTATTCTTTCGGTAGATCAATACCGGAATGTTATCCTGCATACTTCCGCTATGGCCGATATTCCGATAGAAAACCCAAGAGCCGAGATCGACGGAATCGACCGCGAGATACTCAGGCTGCTGAATCGCCGAGCCGAGATAGCGTTGCGAGTCGGGGCAGTGAAGGCCGGCAACGATGCGTCACTGGTCGACCCTCTGCGCGAGTCGCAGGTTATTGAAAGGCTCACCCGCGAGAATCCTGGACCGTTCGATTCGACTGGCATCGAGAACATCTTTCAGCGGATCATCGACGAATCGCTGGCGCTTCAGCAGTCACGGTATCATCGTACCCCCACTAATGATCCGGCTAATGCGGTCCCTTCGGTCGCCGATTCCGCCACGGTGGGATTTCTCGGCGACCCCGGCTCGTTCAGCGAGACGGCAGCGATCGGCATTCTAGGCCGCAAGTGCGAGTACACGTCCTTCCCAACATTCGAGTCGCTATACCACGCAATTGACGTTAACGATACGGACTACATTATTTCTCCGCTCGAGAATTCGCTTGTGGGTTCGATCCAGCGATGCTATGACCTGCTTGCTGGTAGTTCGCTGAGCATCGTCGCCGAAATAATCCTTCCGGTGAGCCATTTCCTGATCGCGCCGCCGATCGCATCGATGGAGACGATCACTACCGTTGAATCCCACCCTGCCGCACTCAGCCAGTGCGAGCGATTCTTTGCCGGGCATCCCGACCTAAAGCGCATCGCCGGCGACGATACAGCGGGCAGCGTTAGGCGTGCGGTTGAAAGCGACGATGCGACGCGCGCCGCGATTGGTGGACGCCGAGCGGCGACGATCTATGGCGGTAAGATACTGCGTGAGCACATCGAAGACCACGCCGACAATTTTACGCGATTCGCCTTATTGTCAAAGAACCCGTCAGACACGGCCGATGGGAGCAAGATCTCGCTCATCCTGCGATTGAAGAACGAGCCCGGCTCGCTCCATAACTCATTGCGGCCGTTCGTCCGCCGTAATATAGATCTTACGAAGATCGAAAGCCGCCCGATCAAGGGGCAACCTGCTGAGTTCAACTTCTATCTCGACCTTCAGGCCCCCGCGAGTAACAGTGACCTTCGGGGGGCACTCGACGAAGTTCGCGAACAGGCGGCAAGCGTGCGATATCTCGGGCGATATCCGACGATCGTGCTGACGCATGAACAAATCAACGCGATCTCATAAAGCATTATTTCGACCAATGATACTGATACTAAAACCAAACATCAGCCTCGACTCTCCTGAGTACAAGACGCTCGAGGCTCATCTTCAGCACCTGACGAACATCGAATACCGTATTCATAATGTTCAAGGTGCGGTTCAGACCCTGACCGAGATCTACTTGATCGGAAGTACATCTGCGCTCTCGATCGACGAGATGAAGGCCTTTCGGGCGGTTGCTAACGTCGTTCGAATCTCGGAGGAGTACAAAGTTCTTGGCCGACATAAGGACGACTCTCGAGGTACAGGTTTTACATATCAAGGCATTGATTTCACTCAGGACACTCTCAACATCTTTGCCGGGTTATGTGCGGTCGATTCGCCGCAGAGCGTTGAGACGATGATGAAGGCCCTCCATGAGAATGGACAAGTTTGTACGCGAATGGGAGCGTACAAACCGCGGACGAGTCCGTATTCGTTCCAGGGACACGGGCCGAACTGTCTTCCGTACGTATTCGAGTTAGCAGGGAAGTACGGCATCAGGGTGATCGCGATGGAAGTGACGCACGAATCACACATCGACGAGATCGATGGTGCACTCGAAGCGACGGGGCGTCCGACCGGCGTGATGCTGCAGATCGGAACGCGGAACACGCAGAACTTTGAGCTATTGAAGAGCGTCGGGCGTCAGCAGGAATTTCCCGTATTGCTCAAACGCGGATTCGGGATCACGCTCGACGAGTCGCTGCACGCGGCCGAATACCTCGCCAGCGAAGGCAATCACAAGGTCGTATTTGGCCTTCGGGGTATGAAGACGAACATCGGCGACCCGCATCGAAACATGGTCGATTTTGCACACGTTCCGGTCGTAAAGCGTCTGACCCGTATGCCCGTCTGTATCGATCCGTCGCATGCCGTCGGCAGCCGTCACCGAAGCTCGGACAACATCCTTGATGTGATGCACGTTACAGCCCAAGGCGTGATCGCCGGCGCGAACATGATCCTCGTGGATTTCCATCCAAACCCAAGCGTTGCACTCGTCGACGGCCCCCAAGCTCTTCGGCTCGAAGAACTTCCAATGTTCCTCGAAGACGTCCGCATCTGCCGAAAGGCGTATGAGAGGCGAGCAAAAGTCCATCAAACTTAAATTTGATGCTCCGATGTCCGTCAAACTTCAGTTTGACGATCTCCACCCCTGAGCCTATTCGAGTATAAAGAGTTCTGCGAAAGAAACCGCCCAAAGATGGTCATCCATTGGGCGGATTGGCCGGGAAACTATCTTTCGCCTAGGTTAGCTGAGCGATTCTCAGATCAGGCTAGGGGCCTCTGATCCCGGAGCAACAAACTGAAGTTTGTTTGGACTATTTGATCTCAAACACCGTGATCGCCACCGCGAGTTCGCGTTCGAGCTTCTCCTTCTCTGCGTTGATCGCCCTGCGTTCTCTCTCCATCTCTTCAAGCCGCGTTTCCTGTTCATTCGCCTTCGCGATGTATCGGGCGATCAGCGTCTTGGCTTCAGAGGTCTTTGCAAGGGCTTCAATGTTTTCACGGAAGCGCTTCTGATCTTGCGAAATGGCAGTACTCTCCCTCACCGCCGTTTCAAGCTGGGCGTTCAGATCGTTGATCTTTATGCGGAGGTCAACGAGTTTAGCGAGTCGATCGCGGGTAGGCTCATCGATCACGCGCCGAGCGAGAAGCATTTCAAGATCCTTTGGTGAAAGGGAGCGCAGTTCGTACTTATCCATCATTCCCAAATTTTCTCCGACCGAGACATCTTTACTTTCAAACGGGCGGAGTTCGACTCGAAATCGGTAGAAACGAGCGGTGGTGTAGTCCGGTTTAGCGTAGCTTTCTGAAAGGGTCCAGCCCTTTCTTACCGGATGCTCGATGAATAAAGTCTTCGTTCGATCGGTTTGGTTTGCTAGACGATAAATGCGCTTGTCAGTCTTGAAGTAATGGACCTGAAACACGCCGCTGACCGCTTTGATCAAACTGGCGGGCTCGCGGTCTTCCTTCTGTTCCACCCGGACCATCGTTCCGGTATCGAGAGCGAAGGAGATTAGCCGCTGTTCCTTTGGCTTAAGTCTTTCCATCAGTGCTTCACCAGCGTACGCGTCGCGGTCAAGGACCGTCATGGAACCGCCCTCAAAGGTCATTGCGGTCGTGTTCTTCAGCATTAGCCCGCTCATCGGTCTCGGGTTCGCCTTTCGAACTTCTGCATTTTCCTCATACTCATCTTCATCTTCCGTGTCGTCTTCCATTTGCGGGTCGGCGTAGCGAAAGATCGAGACTCGTTCGCCGTCCATTTTCGACTGGATTATCGGGATGAGTGCGGACTGATTGCGTGTAACTGTGACGGGCTGTTCGATACGATACTCGAAAAGGTCGCCGATCTCATTTCCGGTGGCGACTGTTTCAACTCCGCCTTTTTCGCCGAGCAATGCGTCGCTTACGCCAGTACCAGCGAAGCCGGATGAGATCATGAAATTGCTGTTAGCATTATCGAACAACTTGTTCCCTTGGGCCGCGGGCGGAGGGGCGACCATCCCGGCGCCAGAACCGCTGCCGTTACTACTCCCCGAGCCGAACCCGCTTCCTGAGCCAGTGCCAACTTCGTTCTCTGGATCGTAGATCTGCGGTCGGAGGTTC
>JAQSDP010000207.1 GCA_029945985.1 bacterium
CCGGCCAGCCGTAGTTAGTTCCTTTCTTGATCAGGTTCAGTTCGTCGCCGCCTTTTGCACCGTGTTCGATGGTCCACAGGCGGCCTTTATCGTCGAATGATGAGGACTGGATATTGCGGTGTCCGAGTGTCCAGATCTCGGGCAGTGCACCCTCAGTTTTTGCGAAAGGATTGTCGGCAGGAACCGTACCGTCGGGGTTGATCCGGACCACTTTGCCGATGTGGCTGTTGAGCGACTGTCCCTGGGGCCGCATGGTTGCGAGGTCGAAGCGGTCGCCGAGCGTGATATAGAGTTTTCCGTCCGGACCAAACGCGAGGCGTGATCCGAAATGGAGGCCATTATCGTATGTCGGCATCGCTCGGAAAATGACGCGCACCTGTTCGAGCCGTTTGCGGTCCGGTGTGAATGTCCCACGGGCGACGCTTGTGCCGCTGCCGCCCTCTCTCTGTTCTGAAAAGCTCCAGAAGATCACGCGGTCTTTTTCGAAGTCCGGACTGAGCACAACATCCAGCAATCCGCCTTGTCCTCGAGCTGATATCGGAGGCAATCCGCCTTGTCCGCTGACCGCCGAGACACCGCCCTGACCAACCGGCAGCAGGCCTTCGATCGGCTCGCCTACCTGACCGCCGGCGGATACGATCCGCATCCGGCCCGTTTTCTCGGTGATCAGAAAACTGCCGTCAGGAAGCGGTTCAACCGCCCACGGGCGATCCAGCCCGCGAGCCACCACCGACACCTCGAAAGCTCCGGTCGACTTCACGGCGCACACACGAGTCTGCCCTGCAAAAGCCGGTTTTTGCTCCGGCGAATTTGCCGTCCCCGTATCGACAGGTGCGCATGCGGTTGAGCCGCCCGGGTTCTGCCCGCACGCCGTACCGATAAAGGCAAGGACCACCGCAACCGCCGCTGTAAATTCCACCGATCTAATATTCATATACTTCATTTCTCTAAACCCCTTTTTTCCTGCCCCCTGAATCGCTTATCACCTGCTACCGGCCGCAAAACGTCGTTCATCTCGAGCCCTCCACGTATACTTCTAGAGTAATGCCCGACGCCGACCTTCTCAAACCATGCCCAAGATATTCCCGTGGCCGATAGGGAGAACATTGATATCATTCCGTAGTGAATCTGGGGATGAACTGTTGGTAGCCTTTCAATGGGTGGATTGATCGGACGCTTAATTAAGGATGCTGCTTTGCCTAACGCTAGCCTTTTATAGGGAGGCGAATATTGGCGATGAGATCTTTGAAAACTACGATGTGATGGGAAGGCGTGTGAAGAAGGTCGTGCCGGGAGGCGAGACGACGGTGGAGGATCGAAGAACCCACCCGCTAACGCAGGCTGGTACTGACAGGACGCCTGAGGAAAACTGATCGGCGAGTATTCAACCATCGTCCAAACCGGAAGCAACGCGAAGACGGTCTATACAACCAACGATCATCTCGGCTCGCCCAGGATAAACACGGACGGTGTCGGCACGGTCATCTCCCGCCACGACTACCACCCGTTCGGCGAAGAAGTTGATCGGACAAGCTTCAGCTACGGCTCCGACACCATCCGCAAACAATTTACCGGCTATGAACGTGATCGTGAGACCGGGCTCGATTTTGCAGAGGCTAGAAACCACTCATCTGCACTAGGCAGATTCCTGTCGGCGGATCCATACAACATTATAATGGAAAGGCAATTCCAAAAAGATAGGGTAAAGGGCCAGAAGCAGTACGCTATTTACATAAGCCATCCGCAAAGATGGATGCGGTATCACTATGCCCTGAACAATCCTTATCTTTACACTGATCCGAACGGTGAGGATGTAGTAATTTACTCCCGGCCCTCGGGGGGAGGTAAAATGGGGCCGGACACTAAACTGCCGGACATGGGGCATTTATTCATTTACGTGCGAAATGATGAAACGGGCGAATCTGCGTACTTCGATTATTACGTGCAGGATGGGTACACGATTTTGGGAAAAGTGGACGAAGATCGATTGAAGAATCATGCAAGTTTAACGGTTGAAACAAGTGCCGACCAAGAGCAGGCAATCTTGAATGGCATCAAAGAGATGCAGGAGACTGCTCCCAACTATGATTTGATCCCGAATGACAGAAACGGCATTTCCACTTGCACAAATACAGCCGTAGGTTTACTTAACAAGGGCGGTATAAATCCTGGAGATTTTGGAAATAGACATATTCCGAAGTATGTGTGGGAGTCATTATTCAAACAAAATGCCCCGAATCAAACTCAGAAGCAGACAAACTACACGGGCAATGTGTGGCATGAGAAAACTATCGTTCCTGCAGAGGTCGGGCGAAGTTACGGAAAAGATCCAAACGGAAGTTCACGCCGGGTCGATCCAAGTGCGGTAAACAATCGAGAATTGAGGTTCAGAGATGGCAAACGTCAAAACTGACGAACACGGGTCTTCTCAAGGCAACGTGCGGGGTGTGCGGAAGAAAGTGATTTTATTACTCTCGTTAGCTCTCGTCGGAGGCGTGTCGATGTTTATCGTTTTCGGTGATCGCCTTAACCGTCATTTTCTCTCCGGCAAGAGTTTTCATACAACGACCGCAACTGTCCTTAAGATAGAGCCGCTCGAGGGTACTGAGGACGCCTACGTTTATTATCATATTGACGGTTTCAATCAAATGAGCGAGCCGACAAAAACGCAACTTGAAAAGTACGAATCAAGACGCGTAGCAGAAGCGGATCCTCGTCATACTCTTAGAAACAAAGAGTGGGCGAGCGATTTATCAACCGGTTCTAAATTAAGAATAAGCTATCGCCCAATGGAATCGGGCGATATCGAAATTGCAACGGTCCAAAAAAGTACGGAACATTAAAGTGCCGGCGGACTCATCCACGATCGTCCCATACAAACGACGCCAGGGCCGCCTTCCTGACGAACGACCACCTCGGCAGCCCTCGCATGAACACCGACGCCACCGCCCAGGTCATCTCCCGCCACGACTACCACCCCTTCGGCGAAGAGATCGCCCGCCGCGGTTAACAACGGCAATGTGACGAAGCAGACGATCATCGCCCCCGGCGTGGCTCAGCCGGTTGTTAGATGTCACTGGAGTGCCGACGGGACCAATTCAGTTCGACCTAAATTTTAAGGTTACGGGAACTGGCCAGGTGGCATACAACGGCGGAGAGACGAAAGGATACCCGACATACGCGGTGTATGCCTATGAATACGTGGACGGAAAGACTGTGAGGAAGGAATTGTGGCGTAGGCCCGAGGGTACTCCCGATGAACTGGATAAACCAATGAAGCCGACACCGTAAGGACCTGCTACTTTCAAGGTAGACATTTGTATATGCGAAAAGTAATTTTGATCTCATACTTGGCCATTACTTTGCTTGGGGTTACTAGCTGTCAATCTCAAGTGTTGGAAACTTGGGATGAGAGCGCCGGCCCTGCTGAACGCACTCATCTTGTTGTTTTGTTTAACGAAGGTGCGTCCGAGGACGAAATTCGGACGTTTTCATCAATGGTTTTAGGCGGTGATAATAATACGTACCGTGTCGGCGTGTATTTTCGGATCCAGAAGACGAACCGTCAGGGGCTTGGAATAAATTTTCTCTCATCTGCGACCGATACTCAGAAAAAGGAGCTCATTGAAAAAATCGAGCAGTCAAAAATATTCTACAAGCTGTACGAGAATGTGATTCCGAATGAGATCCCAGATTCGTGAAGTTCTGAAGAAGCAAATCCGGTGTCGTATCTGAGTTATTTCGTTATGCAGAAGGACTGCTTCCGGGCGGCTTTTTCTTTTGTGGGAAGAACTCCTTATCTCGAGAAGTTTTTGGAGGTGTGCGGTCTAGGCAGATCGAAGATGCCGAAGCAGTCTTAGTAGATGCATCGGCGAACTCTCTTACCAAGTCGACGATCATCACTCTGTTCGCCGCCGGTGCGGTGACTGTGATGCGGCTTGGGAATTGGAAGTGGGAAAACACGGCGTTCAACTCCCGAATGCAGCCGACGCAGATCGGGCTGGGGAATGGGGTTAAATCGCAGAACCTTTTGAAGCTTGAGTACGAATACGGAGCGACCGCTTCGGTGAATAACGGCAACGTTACAAAGCAGACCATTATCGTCCCCGGCGTGGCTCAGCCGTTTGTTCAGACTTACGCCTACGACGAACTGAACCGCATCACCAACGCCGAGGAGATCAAGAACGCGGTCCAGCAGTGGGAACAGACGTTCACCTACGATCGCTTCGGCAACCGCAAGTTCGACCAGGCAAAAAGACCTTTCGCTGTTTTCGACAAGGCGTTCGGGAGTTTCTGGCTTCGTGTTTATTTGTGTAATTTCGTGGCTTAGTGGTCGGAAGCCTTAACCACGAAACGACACGAAACAACACGAAAAAAGAAGAAAGCACCCCGTCAGCCGAAGCGGCCGCCACCCTCCTTCGCAACGGCGGATTCCGGCTTCGTGTTTGTTTGTGTAATTTCGTGGTTTAGTGGTCGAAAGCTATTAACCACCAAGCGGCATGATCCGGCCGTAGAAAAACGCCCGGTCAAAATCCTGTTCATCGCCGACAAGGACGCCGGAGGGAGCAAAATCGCCACCTTCGAAAATGTGATCCGACG
>JAQSDP010000208.1 GCA_029945985.1 bacterium
CTTGAGACGGATGGATTCCTTGACGAGCTCCCAGTTGAGATACTGAATCCGACCGGGATAGCGTTTGGCCCCACCGGTGCAATGTATGTCACAAACCGCGCCGAAGGAACTGTCAGCCGCATCGAGCGTGGGGAGGCTGCGGTGGTTGTGGCGAGCGACCTTGGCGTTGCGACGGGAATCGCTTTCGACGCCGGAGGAATGATGTACGTCGGCGATCGCTCCGGCACTATCTATCGTGTCTTCGAGGACGGAGGTAAGGAAACCTTCGCCGTCATTGAGCCCTCGGTCGCCGCCTTCCACATCGCGTTTGGCCCGGACGGAAGGCTATACGTTTCATCGCCGGGATTCGCGAGCAGCGACTTCATCTATGCAGTCGATCTAGACGGGCAGGTCGAACGGTTCGTTCGCGGGCTTGGCCGGCCGCAGGGGCTCGCCTTCGACCGGGAAGGAAATTTGTACGTTGCTGCCTGCTACAAGGGTCGCCACGGCGTTGTTAGGGTCGACGCCGAGACCCGAGAGATCGAACATTTCATCGCCGGCGGCGGAGTAGTTGGACTTTGCTTCACCCGCAACGGCGAGATGATCGTCGCGACCGGCGATTCAGCGTACTCACTGAACCTCGGTATTTACGGCACTCTCCTATGAGGTACTGTGTATCGATACTCTTCGCCCTCCTGCTGTCATCCTGCAGCGGCAGTGTCTCCAACACCCTTCTCCCCATTAACGAATCCCTCCAGCCCACCGGTGAACTCATTTTCAAGGAAGACGAAGAGTTGCAGGAGAAACTTGCCGGCTTTGCGGAAGAGGCTAAGGGCAACCTCGGTGTGTTTGCCTTGCTTATTGAAGAAGAGCGGGCCGTATCGCTGAATGGTAATGAACGGTTCGCGATGCAAAGCGTGGTGAAGCTTCCAGTCGCCATGACGGTGATGCAGCAAGTTTCGGAAGGTAAGTTCACGCTGGACCAGAAGATCAAGTTCACTACCGAAGATCTCGTCAATCCGAATCAACGCTCGCCGCTACGCGACAAAAATCCGAAAGGTGGAGAAATTACCATCGACGAACTCATCACGCTGGCGATCTCCGAGAGTGATGGAACGGCTTGCGATGTTCTCACCCGCATCGCTGGCGGACCGGCCGCTGTTCAGTCGCACATCGAAACATTCGGACTCGCCGGAATGGACATAAAGCGGACTCATAAAGAATTCGGGAAAGATTGGGACATGCAGTATGAGAACTGGGCGACTCCGGAAGCCGCTGTTCAACTTCTCGTCTCGCTGTGGAGTCAGAAAGATGAGGAGCCCAATCGCCCAGGGCCCATCCTGAAGCACATGTACGATACGAAAACCGGGCCGAATCGTATCAAAGGCCTTCTGCCACCCGGAACTCCCGTCGCCCACAAGACCGGAACCGGCGGAACCCGAGACGGTATAACATCAGCGACCAATGATGTCGGCATCATCACACTTCCAAATGGGAAGCACATCGCGATCGCAGTATTCGTCGGGGACTCCTCCGCTGACGAGAGGACGCGGGAGCTCGTCATCGCCAAGGTAGCCATGTCGGCATTCGACACTTGGGCGAAGTAGTCAATCCCTTTCTCTAACCGTTGCGGAACAATCCTTGCACTCCGTGGTGGAATGCGAGGTTTGTGTATGGTTCTGATACTTTTTGGCGTCCTGATGTTCCAAGGATGTCAGCACGTCGTCGAACCCTTCCAACCCGCGGCCCCTGATCCGCCCGAGCTCACAGATCTAGCTCCTTCGAAACCGCAACCTTCGCCAATAAAAGAAAAACTCGACCGTGACCTCGAGGCGGAGTTGGGGAAGATCACCGAAGCAGTCCACGGACGCGTAGGAATAGGCGCGAGGCTCATCGAAAGCGGCGAGGCCGCATATCTTGACCGTCACGGACGATATCCGATGCTGTCGGTTCACAAACTTCCCATCGCGATGGCGGTTCTCAAGAAGGTGGACGACGGAGAACTCCGTCTCTATCAGGACATCGGAATCACCCCCGAAGATTTTGTCCGCCCGGGTTACAACAGCGCGATCAGATATGAATTCCCAGAGGGCGTGGTTCTTCCACTTCGTGATGTTATTGCAGCCGCGATCTCCGAAAGTGACGGCACAGCGAGTGACGTCCTGCTCAAGCTTGCAGGCGGTCCAGAAGGAGTTCAGGCGTATCTTTCAAGTAACGGTTTGGGCGAGGCGATCCTCGTCTCCGTAAGTGAAAAGACGATGAGCACGGAGTGGGAGAATCAGTATGCTAACTGGGCGACACCGGAAGCAACCGTCCGCCTGCTGAAGGCGATCAATGATCGCCGAGCGGGGCTCTCAGATCAGACCACCCAGGTTCTACTCGATGTGATGAATGCTTCCAAGACGGGAGAACGTCGCGTTATGGCCGGCCTGCCACGCGGAACACCTTACGCCCACAAGACCGGGACTGGGGGCAGGGAGAAGGGGATAACGTCAGCTACGAACGATGTTGGCCTGATCACGCTGCCCGATGGTCGTCACGTAGCGATCGCGGTATATATCAGAGATAGCAAAGGTCCAAGTAGTATTCGCCTGAAGGCGATGCAGGATATCGCGGCGGCAGTTTGGAAAAAGTGGGCAGGTGACGAGCTTGAAGTTGGAGGGCACCGCCGGCCTGTGCCCTCCAAAAGCTAACCTAATTTTTAGTCGCTTTAAGGTCAGCCGCTCTCTTCTCCAACGCAGCGACGTCGGATTTCTCAGCTTTGCCGACCTCGATCGCTTTTTCCGTAGCAGCCAGAGCTTCCTGTGACTTTCCCGCATTGAAAAGGATGTTCGACTTTGCTCGATAGTTAGCAAAGGTGGGCTTAGCAATGATCGCGGCCTCAACCGCTTTTTCCGCCTGAGCGAACCACTTTGCAGCGTCCGCGTCCTGCTTATTCTGCTTGGCCCACATTGCTGCACTTAAAGGCTGCGACCATTCGTCTGCCTTTGCGGCTGCGGCATAGCTGCGAAGCCGGGTCATCGTCGATCCGACGACGTCCTTTACCTGGACGGTAAACGGAATTGAGAGTTTCTCCCAACGGAGATTGATCGTCGCAGTGTCCGGCGTAATCGCGTCAGAAGAGAACGTCAGAAACTCGGCACTGTCGGTCCCCCAGGTCGGCTTCGACTTGATGCGGAGAGCATCCTTGGTTGCGTCGTACGCAAAGCTGCCCCACTGTCCGTCTTCCTTGTTGAAAATGAAGGTCCATTCGACTTTGCCTGGAACAGAGTGAAGGCTGTAGGTTCCGGCGGCAAGCGGCTGGCCGTTGATCAGAACGTCGTCGTTGACAATGAACATCGTTGCTTCATCGGCACCGGTGCGCCAGACACGGCCCCACGCGACGAGCGGAGCTCCCGCGGGACGCTGGCCCGAATTGTCGATCGTGGCCTCTCCGCTCCCGCCGCCCGGCCAATCACCGTAGACCAGGCGGCCCTTGACCGCAGGACGACTGTAGACAACTGAGATGTCGGTCGTACCGACGGTCTGGGTAAGTTTAGATTTCTGGCTGGCTCGCGGTGTAGGCGGACGGGATTGTGCAGTCGCGAAGTTAACCGCTGAAAGCACGAACGCAAATGCAAAGGACAAGGTTATCGAACGCTTTAGCAAAGACATCGGGGATTCTCCTTAATTCAAAAAGTTGATATTCGATTATGCATCGAAGCCGCGTCTGCGGCCAAAGTGAGGTTGGGTCTTGTACGCATCACCTTCAAGATCGGTTCAACTATCTCCTCCACCTGTAGGTGTTTCGCTCGAGCCAAATTGTTTCGCCGATATACTGAACATCTTTCCGTATCTCGAATACTTTGCGCGAGATCGAATACGTATAGCGGAACAGAGCTTTCTTGCCGTCGTCATCACCCTCCTCCGTCGTCACGATCTCGAGCCTTCCATCCTTGGTCTTCTCCCGGGAGGCAACTATCTGCCCGTTTAACATCTTGCCCTCAGCCGCGAGTATCACTTCACTCGAAGAGTTTGCCTTCGGTTCGTCCGGATACACATATGAAAAGCTCCAAACGTCTCCGGATTTCTTCTGCACGCTAAGATTCGATTTGATCAACGTTTTCTTTCCACTACCGTAATCGCGATATGTCAAAGTTCCGATCCAAGTCTGACCTTCGAGCGGTTTGAGGTCTTTGTCGCGTACAGACTGGCCGGACGCCGTGAAAGTTAAAAGGCAAAGTGCGATGGTAAGTGCTAGGTGTTTCATATGCTGCGGTTTTCGAAGTATTGGGCTGTATAGATTCACGAGAATTTGACTGAAAGACGGCGTCAGGTATCCTTTACAAAACAAGGAGAAATTATGGAACGCAAAACGGCAGACGAGTATCCGCAGGAGCTGTTGGACCTTTTCCACGAATACCAACACGGCTACATGGAGCGTCGGGACTTTCTGAACAGCATCGGAAAGTTTGCGGTCGGCGGGCTGACGGTCGCGGCGATCTTTCAAAGTTTGACGCCGATCATGGCGTGGGCTCAGACTGTGCCGAAAGACGACAAGGACATTAAGGTCGGCTATGAAACCGTGGAATCACCGCAGGGCAATGGTTCGATCAAAGGGTATCTGGCGAAGCC
>JAQSDP010000209.1 GCA_029945985.1 bacterium
TCGAAAAATTCGGGAATCGCTGGTCGCGGCCAGAGAATATCGTCACCAGCGGTTCGTTCAAGCTGCTCGAGCATCGGCCGTATGACCGCCTCGTCGTAGTAAGGGACCCGAACAATTGGGACGCCGCCAATGTCCACCTCGACCGGATAGAGTTTTACCCGCTCGACGAACAGGCAACGATGCTCAATCTATACAAGTCCGGAGCCCTGGACGCCACGTATAATCATACTGTCCCGTCGTCGTGGAATGAGACGATCCGGCAGTATAAGTCCGAGTATCAACTGCATGCCGAGAATGCATCCGAGTTTTACGTGATGAGCGTAAAGAAGCCTCCGATGGATAACATCAAAGTTCGTCAGGCGTTCAGCCTTGCGATCGACCGTGCATCACTTGCCCTGTTTAAGAAGACCTACAAGCCGCTCGTATACATCATTCCGTTCGGGATCTACCCGAAGTATGAAGAGGCCCGCGAAAAAATCTGGGACGAAGAATTGAAGAAGCAAGGCAGCTCGCTGGCCGAATGGAAAGCCCGCGAGTTCGACGCAGAAAAAGCTCGAAAGGTGATGACGGAGGCGGGCTATCCGGTACAGAAGTCTGGTTCCGGCTGGTCTTGTCCGACGTTCCCGGTCGATAACATAAGCATCACGTACAACACTAACGATAACAACAAAGCCACCGCAGAATTCATGCAGGCGCAGTGGCGCCAGAACCTCGGCATCACCGTCCCGTTGAAGAACATGGAGTTCAAGACCTTTCTTCCGATGCTCAATAAGGTCGAATATACGGGGTTCGGGCGTCGCGGATGGATCGGTGATTATATGGATCCTTTCACGTTCCTGTACCTCTACTACTCAGAGGGCAATGAAAGCGCTACCGGCTGGTGGGATCCGAAGGTCGATGCAGTTCTTGATGAAGCTAACAAGACCGTGGACGAACAGAAACGCTACGAGATGCTCGCCAAAGCCGAGTTGATGGTCGCACAGGCAGAACTTACGATACCGCTGGCCGTGCCGGGAACAAGCTTTATGAAGAAGCCCTACGTCAAGGGACTGTATCCCAATCCCGGCGTGCTACATCCTTGGAAGTTCGTTTATATCGAACGCGATCCGACAAAGTGGGATCGGGATGCGGACGAGATCATGAACATCTCGGATCCACAGGTCGACCGCGAGGTTAAGAACTTAATGGCGACACAGGAAGAATTTAAGGCGAACCGGGCAGCCCAGGTTCCGTCTTCGGCAAAATCGGTTCAATAGAAAGAAACTAAATGCTGATCTTTTTACTACGACGCCTCCTTTTGATCGTGCCGATGGCCCTGCTGGTCGTGACGCTCACATGGGGACTGATCCGTATCGCTCCGGGCACGTTCTACGACAGCGAAAAGAAACTGCCGCCCGCGATCGAGGCGAACATTAAGAAGAAGTACGGACTCGACAAGCCGTGGTATTCCCAGTATTTCATCATGCTCGGAAACGTCACGTGCCGAACGATGGAGGAAGATGAGTCGACGCTAAACGGCCTGCAATTCAATATCGGCAGTTCGCGCGTAAAGTGTTTTGATTTTGGTGATTCGCTGAAGTACGAAGGCCAGTCGGTGAACGAGATCATTCGTCGCCATCTCCCTTACTCTACGACGATCGGTATCCTTGCCTATCTATTGGCACTTGTCGTTGGCGGAGCAGCTGGCATGTTCGCCGCTTTGCGTCAGAATTCGATCTACGATTACGGCTCTATGGCTCTGGCGATGCTCGGGCTTTCCGTTCCAAATTTCGTGCTTGGACCGATCCTCGTTCTTGTTTTTGCTCTCGGGCTATACCTTGTTCCCGCGGCACGCTGGGGAGGCGTACTGAATCTGATCCTTCCGGTCATCACTCTTTCGGCGATCTATGCAGCTTATATAGCGAGGCTTACGCGGGCGGGAATGCTCGAGGTGATGCGGTCAGACTACATCCGCACGGCGCGAGCCAAGGGGCTGAACGAAACAACGGTGCTTCTGAAACACGCCCTACGCGGCGGGATAATTCCGGTCGTCTCATTTACCGGTCCGGCGCTCGCCGCCCTGCTCGCGGGTACGGTGGTTGTCGAGCGTATTTTCTCGATACCCGGCCTCGGAAATATCTTTATCCAATCGGT
This sequence comes from bacterium, assembly GCA_029945985.1. Lineage (GTDB taxonomy): Bacteria > Acidobacteriota > Blastocatellia > Pyrinomonadales > Pyrinomonadaceae > OLB17. The sequence continues at coordinate 2,134 of JAQSDP010000209.1, forward strand.
ACTCAACCGCGACGAACCGCTCACGCTCGGGATCGTCGCGTTCCTGTCGGTATTGGTAATGATTTTGAACTTGATCGTCGACATCTCCTACGGTTTCCTCGATCCGCGGATCCGGTACGAATAGTTTCTATGCTGAAAGACTTAAGTTGTCCAAAATGCGGTGCCCCTATCACACTGGAAAATGAGCGGCAGAAGCTCGTGCTTTGCGGCTTTTGCAATGCAACTTCCATCGTAGATCTCGAAGATAGAGATCACCCGCGGCTTACCCTAGAGGAGTCGGGTGCCATTGACTCGGTCAAACCGCTCAAAGCAGCTTCGTTGTGGGGCGATGCATGGAAACGATTGCTCAAGAACAAGCTTGCGGTTTTCGGCTTGGTCGTTCTGGCGATCATGGTTCTGCTCGTTACGATCGGGCCGGCGATCTTCACCGGGCTAACGGGGCTGACGGCCGATTATATCCCGGCTGACGGAAACCTTCTCAAATCGTTTCCGCCGTCGTGGCAGCATCCGATGGGCACCGACGAAGCCGGACGCGACATCTTCGCCCGCGTGCTGCAGGGCGGCCGGATCTCGCTTGCCGTCGGTATCATCTCGACTTTCGTCAGCCTTGTCGTCGGCGTTTCATACGGAGCCGTCGCCGGCTACTTAGGCGGTTCGATCGACAACGTGATGATGCGCATAGTCGACATCATCTATGCGATCCCGTACATCCTCGTCGTTATAGTTCTGCTGTCGGTTTTCGGCGGGCCAAATACGCAGGTACTGATCCAGTGGCTTCCGTCGATCCTCGCCGGGATCGTCGTGGGCGTGGCGGTGATGCTGGGGGCGTTTTCGCTGTATAGACGATTTTTCGGTGAGATGGCAGCTCGAACGTTGGGCGAACGTTTTCTGCGGCTAGTTGCAGGTGTTCTCATGGCATCTGCCGTCTTTGTGTTGATCGGTGCAGCTGCCTACCTCGTGGGTGAGACCGGTATCGGCGCTACGCTCGGCGAAAGATACAAAGACCGCGTGAATTTAGGCCTGAGCCAGATATTTCTACTCTTTTTTGCGCTTGGGCTGGTTTCGTGGCTGACGATGGCACGTGTCGTTCGCGGCCAGATCCTGAGCTTGAAGAATCAGGAATTCGTTCTTGCGGCAAAGGCGACTGGTGTATCCACCTTCGGTATCATCTTTCGCCACCTCGTGCCTAACGCACTTGGGCCAGTTATCGTGTATTCGACGCTGACAGTCCCTAGTGTGATGCTATCGGAAGCGTTTCTTTCATACCTCGGCCTCGGCGTCCAGGCCCCATACGCATCATGGGGAAGCCTCGCGGCCGACGGCGTGAAGAACATAGCGATCTTTCCCTGGCAGCTAATTTTCCCAGGCGTGACGATGGCTCTAACGCTTTTCTCACTCAACTTTCTAGGCGATGGATTGCGAGATGCCTTAGATCCGCAGACGAGGAAGTTTTAGGGAACGCCGGCGTCTCGCCGGCAACTTAACGCCGCCGGGACGGCGACGTTCCAACTATGACGAATAACGGCACAATACTCAGGGTCAAGGATCTTAAGACCTATTTCCAGACCGAAGACGGCGTGGTGAAGGCTGTCGACGGGATCTCGTTCGAGCTTAAGAAGGGCGAGACGCTTGGGATCGTCGGCGAATCGGGATCGGGAAAGTCGGTTACGAATCTCTCGATCATGCGATTGATCCCGGAACCTCCGGGGAAAATCGTCGGCGGCGATGTGGAGTTTGACGGGATCGACGTATTAGCTCTCCCGATCGACGATGTCCGCAAGATCCGTGGCAAGCGCATCGCGATGATCTTCCAAGATCCGATGACCTCGCTCAATCCGTTCCTTCGCATTTCTACACAGTTGATGGAGGTGACACAGCTTCACCTCGGACACTCGAAGCAGCAGGCTTACGAGCATGGCGTGAAGATGCTCGAAACCGTTGGAATACCGGACGCTCGAGCTCGAATGGATGGCTACCCGCACGAACTCTCCGGCGGAATGCGGCAGCGCGTAATGATCGCGATGGCACTAGCCTGCGATCCCGAACTGTTGATCGCTGACGAGCCGACCACGGCCCTGGACGTGACGATCCAGGCCCAGATCCTCGAACTTATCAAGGACCTGAAGGCGCGAATGGGTACGAGCGTGATCCTCATCACGCATGACCTCGGCGTGGTCGCGGGAATGACAGACAAGATCATCGTAATGTACGCCGGCAAGGTTTTCGAGCAGGCACCGACAAGGGAACTTTTCTCGACGCCGGCCAACCCGTACACTCGAGGTTTGCTGAGAAGCGTCCCCGATCCGGCCCACGAACAGGGCAAAGAGCTTTACCAGATACCCGGACTGCCCCCCGACGTTGCACATCTCCCGCCAGGCTGTCCATTCGCCGAGCGGTGTGATCGTGCCGAAGACATCTGCCGAAAAGAATTTCCGCCATTCGTGCAG
>JAQSDP010000210.1 GCA_029945985.1 bacterium
CCAAGGACCAACCGAACGGTCCTACCAGGGCGAATCCCGCGGCGTACTTCTGCGCGGAATACGGCATTCATAACTCGCTCCCGATCTACTCCGGGGGCCTCGGAATCCTCGCGGGCGACCATCTTAAGTCGGCGAGCGATATGAACGTGCCGCTCGTCGCCATCGGCCTGCTTTATCGCTACGGATATTTTCGACAGAGCGTAGGGCACGACGGATGGCAGCAAGAACGCTATACAAACATCTTCACCGCAGGCCTCGCCGTCCAGCCCGTCCATGAACCCGGCGGACAAAGATTGTCGGTTCCGGTGCACATCCGCGGTCGCGAAGTGAAATGCCAAGCTTGGTTAGTCGAGGTCGGACGGATCAAGCTGTATCTGCTCGACACGAACGTCACTGAGAACAATGAGATCGACCGGATGATCACTGGCCATCTCTACGGTGGTAATACCGAGACACGTATCGTCCAGGAAAAGGTACTTGGTTTGGGTGGCGTGCGTCTCCTAAGAAAGCTCGAGATCGAGCCGCACGTGTTTCATCTCAACGAAGGGCACTCGGCGTTTCTTACGCTTGAGCTGGCCCATGAGTACATAGCAGCCAATCCCGAAGCATCATTCGAACAGGCTCAAAAGGTGATCAAGCAGCGGTGCGTCTTTACGACCCATACGCCTGTTTCAGCGGGCAATGATGCTTTTCCATCAGCCGAACTGCTTCCCTGTTTCAGCGCCCAACTGATCGAAGAACTAAAGTTGACGCCGGAAGAATTCCTCGGGCTTGGACGTATCGATCCGGGCGATGCGAATGAGCCATTCGGCATGACGCCCTTCGCCCTTCGAATGTCGCGGAGTGCCAACGGCGTTAGCGAAAAGCACGGTGAAGTGTCACGCGGGCTCTGGGTTGATATGTTCTCTGAGAATATCGAGCCCAACGATGTCCCGATCACCTTCGTGACTAACGGCGTGCATCCCCCGACGTGGATCGCTCCGGGTTTTCAGTCTCTCTACGAAGAGCGGCTCGGGAAGGACTGGCACAAGCTCGTTTCCGACAAGAATGCCTGGGCCACCGCGATCGACCTTATACCCGATAGTGAGTTCTGGCGCGTCCACAACAACCTGAAGCATCTTCTGATCGCGTTCATCCGAGAGAAAACTCGTGTGAAAGAAACGGGCGAAGCGGATACGATTCACGAGCACCGCGATACTCGAAACATTTGTTCGCCGGACGTGCTAACAATCGGGTTTGCGCGTCGAGTCGCCGCTTACAAGCGTTGGAATCTGATCACGTCCGACCTCCAGCGGCTCCTCAAACTGGTCGACGATCCGGCTCGGCCGGTGCAGTTCGTCTTCGCGGGTAAGGCCCACCCGCAGGACTGGACCGCCAAACAGATCCTCCAACAGCTCGTGAGTATCAATCATGACTCGAGCTGGCAAAGCCGTGCGGTTTTTGTCGAAGACTACGATCAGGAGATCGCTCGTTACCTGGTCCAGGGCGTCGATGTTTGGATGAATGTTCCGCGTCGACCTCTCGAGGCCAGCGGTACAAGCGGCATGAAGGCCGCCATGAACGGCGTTCTGAACTTCTCTATTCTCGACGGCTGGTGGATCGAAGGCTACAACGGCAAGAATGGTTTCGGGATCGGCGGCCTTGATGTCGAGAGCGATGAAAAGATGGACGCCGAGGATGCTGAGTCACTCTACGACACGCTCGAGAACAAGCTCATCCCGGCGTTCTATTCAAAAGGCGCGGATGATCTGCCAAGCGAGTGGATCGCCATGATGAAAAATTCGATTGCGACGCTGACTCCGCAATTCTCAAGCGATCGGATGGTGCGCGATTACCTCGATCGAATCTACAAGAGCTAACCATTTGATGGAATTCACGACCGGCCAGATCCGCGCTCTCGAGGTTTATAAGGAAGCTTGGGCACTAATGAAGCCCGAGTTCTGGCCTATCTTCGGCATCGTCATTGTCGGTATGCTCGTTGGGAGCGTGGTCCCGATCGTGATCATGGGGCCGATGATGATCGGGGTCTTCTATTGCCTGCTTGAGAAGGTCGACGGCAGGCCCGCAAGCTTCGATAGGCTCTTCAAGGGTTTTGACCAGTTTGGAGCCGGTCTTACGATAGCTCTGATGATCATGTTGCCGATATTCGCGTTCATTTTCCTCGTGTATATACCGATGATAATGATGACGATATACGGTCAGCGGTTGAGTCAGGAGCAACTGTTGCCATTGATAGGCGGCTTTCTACTTGTCGAACTGCTCCTGGCCGTCGTCATGACTTTATTGCACTCGCTTCTCGTCTTCGCCTTCCCGCTTATAGCCGACAGGAGAATGGGCGGATTCGCCGCCGCAAAACTCAGCGCTCATGCGGCTTGGGCTAACAAGGGTGGGATCGCCGGTCTGTTCGGAGTCGGCATTTTGGTCGTACTCGCGGGCTACATGCTTCTGTGCGTTGGCGTGTACCTTGCTCTGCCTGTCATAATGATGGCAACGACAGTCGCGTATCGGAAGGTCTTCCCACATTCGGAGCAGAACCTGATTGTCTCTCCACCGCCCCCCGACGCGTATCTGGGTTTATAAACAATGGCAATAATTAACAAGGTGGATTCGATCGAGAAACTCGACACGCTCTTTGAGCGTTCAAACACGGAACCGGTAGTGCTTTTCAAACACAGCAACTCCTGCGGCATCAGCGCTCACGTATTCGAGACTGTGCAAGAAATCGACAGCGACCTGAATGTGATCGTTATCCAGGAGAATCGCGCCCTTTCAAACGAGGTGGCGGTGCGCACGGGCCGCAGCCATCAGTCGCCTCAGGCTTTCGTCCTTTGGAATGGGGAACCGATTTATCACGCCACCCACTACGGCATCGATCCGGTCGCTATCGAGCGAGCTATTTCTTCTCACGCGGTCTCGGAAACAGCCAATGGTTGAACCCTTACAGATAGTCGAAGAAAGTGCCTCGGAGGTTTCGATCAAATGGTCGGATGACATCGAGTCCCGCTTCACCGCTGCCGCGCTTCGCCGGTCGTGCCCTTGCGCAGGCTGCATCAACGAATGGACCGGGGAAAAGATGCTCGACCCGGAAAAGATCGCCGATGACCTCACCTTCCGTAAGATCTCGCTCGTCGGCCGCTACGCCCTTAACTTCGATTTCTCCGACGGCCACGAGACCGGCATCTTCAGCTTCAAATATCTAAGAGATCTTAGAGTCTAGGCTGGTATAATCATACTCAATGCACGAAAGAGATATATTCGACGAGAGACAAGAGACCAAAACGGCAAGCTTTTCCTGCCCGCACTGTCGCGAGCGGAACGATTACGAGGTTCGCTGGATGAAGCGAACCAAAAAGAAGAATGCTCCGCGCAATGTCAACGAACACGAGCGGTCCCAGTTCCAAAAATCGCGAGACTACATGGTACGCATCGACGATATGTTGGCGTGTAAGAACATCCGATGCCGGCGACGTTTCGAAATTCCGTCATCGCAGTCAGTAGTCTTTATCTAGCCGTTACCCGTGTGGTATTCTGCGAATACCCCAAAGATTGAACCACTGGAGGTGGCTCTGATGCCGAACCCGCTAGAGTTTTACGAGAACGAGAATCCGGTTGATGAAGAAATGAAGGCGTTTATCGACGAAGAGATCTCGCATTCGCCGCAGGCTCCGAGCGAGCTTGAAGAGCGTTTGCGGGAGAATCACTCCTCTTCTCCTGCCGACTCGGGCGGGGATATCGATGCCGAGTGGGAAGACGTGAACGACTCGGGCGCGGAATCAGTATTCGGCCATAACCCGACCCCGGATCAGTCCGATGTCGAAGACAACGCCCACGCCATGGGTATAGACTTCGAAGATAACGAACCGCTTGACTTCGTCCGCAAACTCGAACGCCGCGACCGCAACCGTTTCGAACTCAACGAAGATTCCAAAGACGGTCCGGATTCGATTTGATCGTCACTTATAAGAAGCGCAAAAAAGCCGTCATCACTGACGGCTTTTTACCTATGCAAGCGTTCTAGTAAATATTGAACGTGAATGAAACAGGTCGCGTTGTCGTTCTCGCAACACCACCAGCCATTTCGGGCTCAAACTTCATGCTGCGTGCCGCCGCTATAGCCTGCTCAGTTAAACCGTGCGGCAATCCCTTGACGGTGGTAATGCTGCCGATACCGCCAGATGCCAGGAATGTAACACGAAGTGTGACAGTACCTTGAACGCCGTTTGTTCGCGCCGCGTCAGTGTACTGAGCCTTTTGCTTATATGTGATCCGTAAAGGCTGCGTCACACGAGCCGGGGGCGGAGCAGGCGGACTTCCGCCTCCCGTGCCTGAGCCCGATCCATTGCCCGACCCCGAACCGCTTCCGTACCCCGAACCGCTTCCGCTTCCGGCACCGGTTCCGGTGCCGCTACCCTGACCGGTTCCATCACCGGTCCCTAAGCCTCCGCCGCGCCCCGGACCATTCGAAATGCCTGTGAACTTCGAATTCGGATCGCCATATTTGTCGTACTTCTGTTCGAAGGTCTTGTTACCCTCGGTTGAGGGTACCGGCACCTTTAGTTCGAAATTGTCACTTCGA
>JAQSDP010000211.1 GCA_029945985.1 bacterium
GATATTAGAAAGACGCAGCACCTCCACAAGGTCCGCCGCCTTTACTCTGTCACTGGTCGGATCGATCACGATCCGTTTCATCTTCGCTCGATCGTGCTCGGCCATTCCGCGGGCACGGAAATCGTAAAAATCCTTGATCCGCTCGGTCTTGTTCTTACCATTCGTCTCAAGCGTCGTCATTGACGCAACGTAATGCTTTGCGATCGACGAACGGAAGCTGACTATCGTCCCGTCCTCACGCGTCCATCGAAGGCCCTTGAATCCGCCGCCGTCCGTCTCATAGGTCATGCCCGATGCACCGTTGAGGGACGGATACATGTCCCAGTAACCAGGATAAAAAGCATCGAAGATATCGCGGACGTAGTAATCCCATTTCTTCCGATCGAAAGCCGAGGCATTCGCACGGCCGTAAACGTCGAGCCATTTGTTGTATTGCGGCTGCGGCAGATTCGGGTTGATCGGCAGGGATACGGGAGGGAAGAAATACTGCGAGGGCTGGCCGTGGTGGTCGACCGCAAGCTGCGGATGCCATTCCATGTAAGCCTTCTGCATATTTCGCGACTCCTTCTGGGTGAAGGCGAGGGTGTCGCGATTCAAGTTGAATCGATAGTGATTAACTCGTCCCCATATCGACCAGGGTTCCCGGTGTTCGATCGCAGCAGGATTCGGATCGCCGATCGCCACGGAGTTGTACCACGTTGCGAAACGCTCGTGACCGTCAGGATTCTCGCCAGTCACCACGAGTACCACGTTGTTCTTGAGAATATCCAGTGTAGCGGGTTCGTTGGATGCCGCTAGCTGATAGATCACCTGCATGAAAGCTTCGAATGAAGAGGATTCATTGCCGTGAATCGTGTACGCCATCCACGCGACCGACGGATTAGTTTGCGCGATCTGGGCCGCTTCTGCTGCGGTCGTTTTCCGAGGATCGATCAGTCTCGCGTTCTGCGCATTGATCTCGTCCAGCCGCTGCATATTCTCGGGCGCTGAGATAGCGACGAGATATTGCATCCTGTGCTCGTTCGTCGTGCCGATCGGGATGATTTTCACACGGTCAGGTGCAGCTGCCGCTATAGCTTGAATCACCTGCTCCATCTGGCCATACGTGGTATGATGTTCGCCGACATCGAACCTTAATATAGATTGGGGCTTGGGGACGTTTTCACGGTAGGGGCCGCGATCGTAAAAATCAAAATCGAGGTCGAGTTGGGCAGACGCGACGAACGAGAGAACACACACTACGCTCGCAAGGAACAGAATCTTCTTGATAGTCATTTTGTCGAACTTTGGACGCGAAATAGCGAACTGAAATTCTCGTTTCCGATACGTGAAATAAAGCTTGGAGTTTCACGCCGGAAGGGTTAGTATTCTGATTCTAATCCGACATTCGCGAAACGCGCAAAACACCGATGGAAGCTTTTGCATCCGAATCCTTATGCCCCCGTTGTAATTCAATGAAGGTCCGCCAATGGGCAGACCTGACAGAGGATCAGCAATACCTCATCTCCGCCCTTCCCAACTTCGAAGATATGACCATGAGCGAACTTCGCAAAAGCCGATTTTGTACCAAGTGCTGGTTTAGAAAGGAAGTTGCTCAGGAAACGTACGCATAGCCTCTGCAATTGCCTCCACCTTTAGGTGGAGGTTATGTCTGACATGCCTTTAGGTCAATTAATAGCCGCGATCGAGTACCTCGATCGCGGCTATTAATTGACCTAACGCTGACTTGCCTCTCATCCACTAGCTAAAGCTAGTGGCAATTCAAGCCTGAGCCGCATCGACCTTCACAAAACCGAGAGCAGTTTTCACTTCTTCTTCAATGCGATCGCGCAACTCGGTATTTTGCTTGAGCATGTTCTTAACGTTGTCGCGGCCCTGGCCCAGGCGTTCGCCCCTGTAGGAAAACCACGCGCCAGACTTCTCGACGATGTTGTTGTTCGCGGCAAGGTCGATCAGGTCGCCTTCCCGTGAAATCCCTTCGCCGTACATAATGTCGAACTCGGTCTCGCGGAATGGCGGTGCGCACTTGTTCTTCACGACCTTGACGCGGGTGCGGTTGCCGACGACGCGGTCGCCTTCCTTGATCGCTCCGATACGGCGGATGTCGAGCCGGACGCTGGCATAGAACTTCAGAGCCTTACCGCCGGTGGTCGTCTCAGGCGAGCCAAAGAACACGCCGATCTTTTCGCGGAGCTGATTGATAAAGATGAACGTCGTGCGAGAGTTCGCAACGATAGCCGTCAGCTTTCTCAATGCCTGCGACATCAGTCGCGCCTGCAATCCGGGCAATGAATCGCCCATCTCGCCATCGAGTTCCGCACGCGGGACAAGTGCCGCGACCGAATCGATTACGATCACATCGACGCTGTTCGAGCGAACGAGTGTTTCAGCGATCTCAAGTGCCTGCTCGCCGGAATCCGGCTGCGAGATCAGCATCTCTTCAATGTTCACGCCGAGTTTCGTTGCGTACTCAGGGTCCATCGCGTGTTCCGCGTCGATGTATGCCGCAACACCGCCTGTCTTCTGTGCCGATGCAACTACCTGCAAAGCAAGCGTGGTTTTACCCGAACTCTCCGGCCCGTAGATCTCGATGATTCTGCCCCGCGGCAAACCGCCGACGCCAATGGCGGCATCAAGGCTCAAACAGTTAGTCGATATCGCACCGATCTCTTCGTGCGGCCGCTCGCCGAGGCGCATTATCGATCCTTTGCCGAATTTTTTCTCGATCTGAAGCAGGGCTGATTCAATGGCTTTGGCTTTGTCGATGCTCATTTACACATATCTCCGTTAGGGAAGTATTCGAACTCGAACTTGAGTGTACTACAATGTATTGCTTGATGCAAAATGTTGCATCACTGATACATACATAATTTCTGCCCGTGCGATTCCGATAAAAGTAAATGAAGCTGGGGCAATTCTCAAGCTCCAAGCGTGCTCACTGCAAAAATCCACGAGATCTTCGCGTTTCAAGATCGATATTTCAATTCAGAGACAACAAAATTTTCACAAATACCACAAAAGTCCGCACCCATTTGTCCGCGCATCCGTATCAACTATAATTACCGGAGCCTTAATGATCGGAAAAACTCTAGACGACAAATACAGTATCGAACGCGAGCTTGGACGTGGCGGGATGGGGACTGTGTATCTTGCGACCCATCTCGGAACAGAGCGGCCGGTCGCGATCAAGGTCATTGCTCCGCAATACATGGAGCGGCCAGAGTTTGTTGAGCGTTTCCGCCGTGAAGCCCGAGCTGCCGGACGCCTCCGCCATCCGAACGTGGTCGATGTCACCGACTTCGGATTCGCGCGTACCGAAAGCGGCCAGGTCGCATATCTTGTAATGGAATATCTCGACGGCTGCACGCTTGGCGAGATCTTGGAAGAAGAAAAGAATCTACCGGTCTCATGGACGCTCGATATTCTCGATCAGGTCTGCTCCGCTGTACACGAGGCTCATACTCAGGGGATCATCCACCGCGACCTCAAGCCTGACAACATCTGGCTTGAGCCTAATCAACGCGGAGGGTACACCGTTAAGGTGCTCGACTTTGGTATCGCGAAACTGGAGGCTTCATCGGGTCCGGACACGGGAAGTCATGCTTTTCCTGTTTTGATCGGTGGAGCGCAGACCAACGTGGGCGTAGACGGCACCATGCACGACAGCATTTCTCCGACGATCGTCGGAGATACAGGGACATTCGCCGGCCTGTCCGAAACTCGCACGGCGATCATTAACGTTCGTCCCGAGGCCGAGTCCAACGGTTCCGAGAACGCAACCGCCATTATGGATGCGGCGGTCGCTACGGATCAAGATTCCACGGGAACCCAACTGCTCGAGGACGGCGATAGCAAAGGGCATACGGATTCATTCGAATCGATGCCGACCAAAGATCTCACACGTGTCGGGGCAGTACTCGGTACGCCGCTCTATATGTCGCCCGAACAGTGCCGCGGTCATCGGCTTGACGCCCGCTCTGATATCTACAGCCTCGGCGTTATTGGCTATCAGATGCTTTCGGGCACGACGCCTTTCAGTGGCGACTTCACCAAGATAATGGAGTCGCACAAGATCGAGCCTCCGCCGCCGTTGAATGCCCGCAAGGTCCGAAAGAAGCTCCGGCGCGTGATAATGAAGGCCCTTGATAAGGACGCCGCCAAACGTCCGGAGACGGCTGAAGCATTCGCGAGTGAGCTCCGGGCACGATCAGGCGGCATCGGCGATCTCTTGCGGCGAGCGGTCATGATCTATACGGAGCACCTCCCAAAGTTTCTTGCCATCACGATCATTATCTATCTACCGTTTATTCTTACATCTCTTACCTCCGCATCGCTTGGCATATATTACGTTGCGCAGGGTATCGCTCAGGACGCTCCGGTTCGTGGCGTAGCATTTGCAGTTACGACAACCCTTTCGGGCTTTTTCGCGATCCTTTGTGGGTATCTCGCGGTTGGAACCATCACATGGCTCGTGAATCAGGTACGGGCAGTTCCGCTCCGGCCTGTTCGTGTTCGCCCGGCTCTCAGGGCGACGCTTCGAAACTGGAAGCGGAT
>JAQSDP010000212.1 GCA_029945985.1 bacterium
CGCTCGCCGCTAGCCTCTCTACAAGATCGTCGGGCGAACAATCTTCATCCAGCTTCAATGTCGCTCCAAGCGCGCGCAACTCGTCGGGTTTTACCGTACGCGAAATAAGCGAGCGGGCTGAAACGAGTAGAAAAGCCGGCTGCCCCTCTGATAGCTGCCAGAGCGACAAAGCGCGGCGTTCAAGCGTCTCCGCGTGCGGGGAACTGCCCGAATAAACGTCGGTCTCGAAGGATGGAAGACACGTTATCGACTTTTCACTCTTTCGGGTCCAAAAACTAAGGTCCGTTTCCCACGCGTCCAAAGACGCGTTGGTATCTGTGACGATGACGATAGTTTTTCCCGCCGCAGACAGTCGTGCTAGCACATATGCCTTCGCCGCGGTAGATGTAAGCCCGTCGAGAGCGACCACCCGTTCGCCGCGTTCTATCGCGCTCTGAAGCCGCTTAAATTCAGAAATCTCTTCCCCGTTTCGCATAAACACAAATATCCGCAACGGACGCATCTGCATAGGGGCATCGGCATTCGTACACGGCTGACTTCATTGTGCCATACTGAGCCGTTGTTTGCTGTACGGGACGCGGATTTCTATAATCTACGTTTCGCAAGTACCCGAGTTATGACCATTCCTGAGTTTGAAGAGATCGTCGAACAGAACGATCAGACGGAGGCCCGGCGCGAGCATCTGGAACGCTTGGGCGAGCTTGTAGGCAACGTTTATCCGAACAAGTTTGCGCGTTCAAGCATCAGCGGCAGCGAAGATACGATCTCGCGTCTGATCGCGTTTGAGCCAGTCGTCGCCGCGGGCGCGAAGATGGCTGCTATCAAGGCTTCTTTGAAGGAAGGTGAACGGCCGCCAGCCGAAGCTAAAGACGAGCTTAATGAACGACTGAGATCTCTCGGGACCGTTCGCATCGCCGGCCGTCTAACGACACCGTCGCGGGGCAATTTCGTCCACCTGACAGATGGGATCGGTAAGTTTCAGATCTATTGCGACAAGAAAGGCGGATTTGGGCTGGTCAGGAATGACGGAGCCGACACGCTCGATCCGGAGAACGGCTGGACGGCATGGAAGCTGATCGACCATGGCGATTTCGTTGGTGTTGAGGGTTATCTGTTTGTCACGAATACCGGCGAAGTTTCCCTGCACGTGGAGAAGCTGCAGTTTCTCGCGAAAGCAATGGTGCCGATGCCCGACAAAATGCACGGCATCGCCGACCCGGAGATCCGGCAGCGGCAACGATATGCGGATCTGATCGCGTCAAGTCTGCAGGTAAAGTCGGAACCGCCTGCGTCGGCGGGCGGCCCGGACTTAACCACTAGAGAAGTTTTTGAAATCAGAGCCAAGGTTATTTCCAGTCTGCGCCGCTGTCTCGAAGATCACGGTTACATCGAGGTCGAGACACCGATGCTGACACCAAAGGCTACCGGAGCAGCCGCGAAACCTTTCGTCACCCACCACAATGCCCTCGACATCACTCTCTATGCCCGCATCGCGCCCGAGCTTTACCTAAAGCGCCTCGTCGTCGGCGGCTTCGAAAAGGTCTACGAACTCAACCGCAACTTCCGCAACGAAGGCATCTCGTACAAACACAATCCCGAATTCACGATGCTCGAATTCTATTGCGCCTACATGGACGTCAACGGGATGATGGATTTCTGCGAGCAGATGATGCAGGAAGCTATTCAGAAGGCGACGGGCGCATTGAAGATCAGCTATGAAGGCAACGAGATCAACTTTACTGAATTTCGGAGGTCATCGATGAAAGAGGCCGTCATCGAAAACTATCCTGATCGCTGGAATTTCTTTCATTCGGATTTCGCCGCATTCTTAGATGATCCTTTACAAGCAAACAAGGTTAACCTTTATACGTATCGAGTCTATATAAAAGAACTCGAATCAGGTTTTGATCCAACGTCACTCAATACTGCCGAAGCAAAGGAGAATTATGAGAGATTCGCGGAAACAATTTGGGAGAGTGTAGATGAACTTGTAAAGATTCCGACACAGTCACCTGGTTCGGCACTAGCAGAAATATTTGAAATGGTTGCGGAGTCGGTGCTCGTCCAGCCGACCTTCATTATCGACTATCCGAAATCGATCTCGCCGCTCTCGAAAGCCTCTCCGCAGAATCCGCAGATCGCGGAACGATTTGAGCTGTTCATAAACGGCATGGAAGTGGCGAACGGATTTAGCGAGTTGAACGATCCGAAGGAGCAGTACGACCGATTCGTGGATCAGATGTCGGAACGCGAACGCGGCGATGAGGAAGCGATGGTCCTTGATGAAGACTACGTCCGGGCGCTCAGCTACGGCATGCCGCCCGCCGCAGGCATCGGCATCGGAATCGACAGGCTCGTGATGCTGCTGACGAACAAGCACTCGATCCGCGACGTCATTTTATTTCCGCATCTGCGTCCTGAGCGAAAGGCCGCAGAAGAAGAGCCTTCTTCGTGAACTTTGTGGGTTTCGCTTTGTGACCTTTGTGTTAAGAAAAGAGTTAACACAGAGGTCGCAAAGATTTTCACAGAGAGCACAAAGAAAAGAGCCGCGCAGAGAATGCTCGGCCCTTATTGATTTAACTCGATTCAGATTATTCGTTTGTGTTCGACCCGATTCGAATACCACCGTTAGTCGTGACGACCTTGATGGGGGCGCCGCCGCCGTTCATTGAGGCTACGACTCGCTTCGAACGCTGCCAGCCGCCCTTGTCGTCTTCCGTTTGAACGGTCAACGCAGCTACGTCGCTCTTGAATCCTCCATTGGTCGTGCCGGTCTCGAATTGAGCAGCGTAGCCGTCGGGTACTGTGAGATTCACACCCCCGTTGGTCGTTACGACCTCCATACCGCTTCCGCGCCACGAATTGCCTGTAAGAGAAACGGTGACACCGCCGTTGGTTGTTCGTCCTTTTACGCTTCCTGAAAGGTCGCCCAAATTCACGCCGCCGTTGGTGGTAGTGAAATCAATATTCCCATCGACTGACTTGATCGAGATCCCGCCGTTGTGGGCGGTGAGGCTGAGATTGGTATTTCTCGGTGCGCTGATCTGATAGGAAACCGACCAGTTTTCATCACTCGAGCTTTCCGCCTTGATGGTCGAGCCGGTTTCAATGCGAATCCCCGACACTATGGCCTTGGCCTCAGCTTCCGTTGATCCCCAAGCCTGAACACAGGCCCTAACCAGCACGTCGGAACGGTTCTCGCCCTTTACGCTCACACCGCCATTGCGGCCGCCGTCAACGTTGAGGCTGCCGGAAGCTGCGAACGTCGACTCACGCACATCCTTGACCAATACCTTGTCGGCCCCGGGCCAGCTATCGCCGCCGCAGAAGGAGTACTCCTTGTGCTTTGCAGATGCCTTATGTTCTTGGTCTTGGCCGATTACGACCGGGTTGAGTATGTAGAATGCGAATAATAACGTTACCGCGTATGAAAGTGCCTTCATCCTGACTTCTCCTCCGAATTGCTTTTACTTTTCGTTCGAACGAACTCTGTTCGAAAGTAAGAACACTCTCACCGGAGGAAAAATGACAGGAATTTCAAACGATCACCAAAAAATTTCAAGGACGTAATCGCGTGAACCGCCGCCGTCGTCGTGGATCTCTACGACCGCGGTGAAATCGTTATCGGCGGTTGGCTGTTGGATGACCTTGATCTTCTTGCTGCGCCCTTCTTTTCGAAGGACCTTGACGATGACGGCCTGGTCCGGTAGCGGTGCCGTGAAGCTGAATTTTCCAGGCGCTTTCTCGGTGCCTTCGATGGCCTTTTGCTCCAGAGTATCGCCCTTGATCGTCAAATGGACCTTGTTATCTACGCTCCCGCGCCAGAAAACCTTGCCCGATGTCGATTCCGCCTGCGCGTGAACGGCCGACACGGCGAATAACGCTAATAACGACGCTATCAGAAGATGAACTTTCATTTGTATGGGCCCTCCGGGTGAGATCCAATGATACACCGAGATCGGCAACGGCCGAAGAGATATTTAGTCAAATACGCTCAACTTAAGCCCATCTACCGAAAGATTCCAGTCGAGCACCTCGACGGTCGGGTCTGAGGCAAGAGCCGCCGCAACATCCGCCTTGCGCCCGTCCTCGACGAAGAATGCGATGCATCCGCCGCCACCGGCACCGCAGACTTTGGGGGCGATAGCACCGCTCGCGAGAGCAGTATCTATAAGCGCATCCATGTGCGGTGTGGTGATATTCGGCGAGAGACGTTTTCGTTGCGGATGAGCTTCCCTGAGGATCTCGCCGAGTCCGTCCCAATCGGATCCAAGAAGAGCCTCACGAACCGCGACCGACGTATCGCGAATTCCTTCAAAAAGATCGTAAAGTTCCTTGTCGCCGTCGATGTGTCGTTTCGTGATCTCCCAATTGTTCGTACCCGAGTTCCGGGGCTCGCCCGTGTAGCAAACGACTACCCGTTCGTGGAGCGTCTTCGTGTCAATATCGAGTTCTTCGCGATGCATTCCTTCCGGGCCGAAATGGATCGCCGAAACACTGCCGTACTGGGCCGAGTGATAATCCTGGTAGCCGGTAGGAACCT
>JAQSDP010000213.1 GCA_029945985.1 bacterium
TGAGTGGGAGCGTCGTCCGCCGCAAATGCCTCGGGGAACGATCACGAGTTGGAAGATATCGCCCGCGTTCGACGCTCTTGCTCGCGACCCCGAGCGGGCGCTAAGCCGTCGTGAAAATTCTGAAATCAAATGGGAGGACGTGGAGGCGGAGGCGCCCGGGTTCGTTGTCCTGTATCGATATCGTCAGGCGCCGCACCTGCGCGTGTCGTTTGCGAACGATGCTACGAAACGTCTAGAACCGCAGCCTGGTTCCAAGGTGATCTATGCACGAGCAACGATCGAATCCGATCGCGATCAGATGAAGAAACTGTCGATCGGCTATAGCGACGATGTCAGCGTTTTTCTGAACGACAAGATCCTGTATCGCGGGCGCAGCTCGCAATATTTTCGAGACCCAGGATTTTTGGGGATCGTTGACGCCGAGAATGATGCCGTTTATCTGCCGCTGAAGAAAGGGAAGAATGAGCTGATGCTCGCGGTCAGCGAGTTGGGCGGCGGCTGGGGATTTGTCTGCCGGCTCGATGATCTGGCGCAGGTAAGAGGAGGAACGCAATGAAGATACTCGTGATGTCTACCTTTATCTTTGCCCTCGCTGCGGTCGCATCTGCGCAGGTTAACAAGGATCTGGAGGACTTGGCGGATGCCGAGAGAGCCTTTGCGGCGGAGACGGTGAGGGTCGGCTTTCGCGACGGGTTCATTAAATACTTTGCGGACGACGGCATCGGCTTTGGGCCGGAGCCTCAGCGAACGCGTGAAGTGCTTCTGCGATCACCTGCTCCGACCGGGCCGCGAAAGGTGATATTTAATTGGGCGCCGATGTTCGGCGATATTTCAGCGGCGGGCGATCTCGGTTATACGACCGGACCCGTCTTATACACGGACACGGGCGACAACCCGCGTCCTCCGCGGCATGGGATGTATTTTTCTGTGTGGCAAAAACAGGCCGACGGATCGTGGAAGGTTGCGATCGATATGGGCGTCAATACTCCATCAGCCGTTGGGCCCATCGACACCAAATTTGTAAGCGCTGGGAAAGTTGGTCCCTTCAGAAAAATTGACGCGCCAGATTACAGGAAACTCGACGGGGAGTTGAAGAGCTGGATCGTAAAGACGGGTCCGGTGAAGGCCTACGGCGCGTTGCTCGATAGTGAGTTTCGAATTCATCGAGCTGGCGTCATGCCGATCACGGATAGAAAAGATCTCGCCGCAGTGGTGCGCCCATCGAAGTTCGAGTTCATTGGCGGAAAGATCGCGTCCTCGAATGACCTTGCATTTACTTATGGAAAGTACGCCACCGTGAACGTGCCCGATGCAGAGACCGGATATTACGTTCACGTTTGGCAACGGAACGAATCGGGCGAATGGAAGTTGGTCGCTGACATTCAGAATGCTTCACCTAAATAAAAGATGAAAACCCTATTCTTGCTTCTATTTTTGTCCCTGGCCTCGATGATGACGTTCGCTCAAACGACAGCATTTATCGGCGTGAATGTCGTGCCGATGGATCGTGAGCGGGTGCTGGCCAACCAGACGGTGATCGTACGCAACGGCGTGATCGCGGAGATCGGCGATGCGAAGAAGGTGAAGGTGCCGAAGGATGCGATACGTGTGGATGGTGGGGGTAAGTACTTGATCCCCGGCCTCGTCGATATGCACACGCATCTGCTGTCGGACAGCGATGAATATCCCGACTCGATCGCGCCGGACGAGCTTCGCGTGATGATCGCTAATGGTGTGACGACCGTGCGGTTCATGATCGGCACGCCGGAGCTGCTTTCGCTCAGATCGAGATCGGCCAAGGGTGAGATCACGGCTCCTACGATCTGGGTCGCGTCGCCGCATCTGACGGGACGCGAGCAAGGGAATAACTTTGTCGTGAAGTCTGAAGAAGATGCCCGCGAGGCGGTGCGGAAATCGAAGGCGTCTGGGTATGACTTCATCAAGGTGACTACGTTTGTTCCGGTACCTATCTACGAGGCTGCGGTGGACGAGGCGGCGAAGGTTGGAATTCGAGTTGTCGGGCATGCCGATAGCCGATTCGTGACGGCGGCGGGCGCGTGGAAGGCGCGGCAGCAGATCGAACATCTCGACGGTTATATGGAGCAGATCCTGCGCGATGACGCTCCGATGAAGGGTTCGGTCTCGGACCTGTATATGTCAAACCCGAAGAATTGGGAGAGCATCGATTTCATCGACGAATGCAAGATCGCGGTCGTTGCTAAGAAATCAGTCGAGGCGAATCCTTTCTCTGATCCGACGCAGCATTTCTTTAAGAACACGTTCGCGCTACCGCGAAGTGAAGAGTCCATCCGAGCCCAGCCCGATTTCAAGTTCTATCCAAAGAAAGTGCAGGATCAATGGCTCTCGTGGTACAAGCGAGCGGCACTGATCACGCAGGTATCGCTGGAACGAAAAGCGAAATGGATCGATGCCCGCAACAAGTTGATCAAGGCGATACACGACAACGGCGGCAAGTTGATGACCGGTTCGGACACGCCGGAGTTTCTCTGGCTGTATGGATTTGGCCTGCATCACGAGTTGAAGGCCCTGCGAGATGCCGGGATCCGTAACTATTCGGCTCTTGCTGCCGGTACGCGCAACCCGCACGAGTTTCTCGGATCGCTCTCGAAGGCCGGAACCGTCGAGAAAGGCAAGGCCGGAGACTTGGTACTACTAAATAAAAATCCACTCGATGACATCGCGGCGACTTACGATCGGGCAGGCGTAATGCGGAAAGGGAAATACTATACGCAGTCCGAACTGAACGGATGGCTCGATGTGATCGCTCCGAAGATCGCGGGATCGTACGTCGAGCATAAGCCGACTACTGGACAGTAAATTCGAACTATCAGGAGAACTATGAAAAAGAGGTTACTAATATTCGCGGCGTTGTTATCGATCGGAGCGGTGAGTGCTTCGGCGCAACACAGCGAGGACGCGAAGGCTGCTGTTAGTGTGGTCAATCAATTGTTTACGGAGATGGCTGCGGCGAATCCGGCTGGGATCGTTGCTCTGCATACGCCGACATCTGACCTTGCTGCCGTGTTCAAACAGCGTGATGGCAAATCGCGGTATCAATCTTTTAACGGCGAAGCATTCTCGAAGATGTTCACGGACAAGACGAAGGTGATGCGCGAAGAGATGTATGATCCGAAGGTTGAGGTGCATAACGATTGGGCGATGGTGTGGGGGCGGTATGTTTTCTTCGACGGGGATAAGCTTTCACACTGTGGGATCAATCAGTTTAACCTCGTACGCATCGACGGTGTTTGGAAGATCGCGAACGGTGCGTCCACGATCGATCGGACCGACTGTTCCGAGAAAGAGAAAGCGATGAAGCCCGATCCGAACAAATGGCCTGTGAAGGAGTGATGAAATGAAGAAAGCAGTACTCGTCTTATTTGTTTTCTGTACCGCTGCGATGGGTCAGACAGTTACGCCGGAAATGCGAACGGCTGCCAACGAGGCGTATCAGAAGCAGGACTGGAAGACTGCGGCCACGGCGTACGAAGGGATCGTGAAGGTCGAAGAGAAGAACGTCGGGGCGAACTACCGTCTCGGCGTTTCCTATTTCAATCTCAACGAAACGGCCAAGGCGGCGAAGCATCTCGAAGTAGCAATGACGATCTCACCGAACGCGGTGTTTGCGCTAGCGCTTGCACGGGCGGAGGCCCGGGGCGGGCAGAAGGAGAAGGTCTACGCGGTGTTCGAGCGCAGTGTCCCACTCGGCGGAATCGCGGCGGAATCGTTGAATGACGAAAAGGATTTCGCGGCAATGAAGGCGGAGCCGAAGTTCGCAGAGTATGTAAAGAAGCTCGACACGCTCGCCAATCCGTGCCGCAACAAACCGGAATTCCGTCAGTTCGATTTCTGGATCGGCGAGTGGCTGCCGAAGAACGTTCAAGGCGTGACGGTTGGAACGAGCAGCATTCAGCTCATCCTATCGAACTGCATTATTTTCGAGAACTGGGAGACGCCCGTCTCCGCCGGCAAGAGTTTTAATGTCTTCGACGTTCGCGACGGGAAATGGCATCAGACGTGGGTGGATAACAAGGGGCTGATGACCCATTACGTCGGAGGTTTGGTCGACGGGAAAATGGTGCTTGATTCGGAATCAGTGCAAAACGGCGTGAAGACGATCGGGCGGATGACTTACTCGAAACTCGACAATGGCGATGTACGCCAGCATGGCGAGAACTCAACCGACGGAGGAAAGACATGGACAACGACGTTCGATTTTATCTATGTAAGGGTCAAGTAAAGGTCCTGCCGGGAAAACGACTGCGAAAGCCCCAAGTGCCTGATCCGTACAAGGGCAGAGAATTGTATAGGACCGGGATGGAGTCAGCACATAAGATGAGAGATCTGATCCATATTATTTGGGTAAGTGCCTTGATCGCCCTAGGCATTCATGCCCAGGGCCCGATCACGCCAATCTACTACCACAATCCTGACTGGTCGCCGGACGGCAGATCAGTGGTTTTCGAATCTACCAGGGACGGAAAGTCCGCCATTTACACCATTGGCATAGA
>JAQSDP010000214.1 GCA_029945985.1 bacterium
CGACATCGTCTTCAAGAACCACTCGTCCAACTTGTGGGATCTTCAACCAGCGTTTCTCCTCGTCTTTGGCGTATCCAAACCCGTCCGAGCCGATAGTGGAGTTATTGTGGATAATGCAGTTTCTTCCGATCTGACAGTTCTCGCGGACGGAAACTCCCGAGTGCAGGATCGATCCATCGCCTATCCAAACTCCTTCGTAAAGGGTCACGTTAGGGTGCAGTTTCACGCCCGCCGAGACACTGCAACCGGGCCCGATCACGACATTCGCACCGATCTCGGCCTCGGGCGAAACGGTAGCTGTCGGATCTATAACGGCCGAGGGATGGACGCCGGGAACAGCAGTCGAAAAGGGATGAAATGCCTGCAACGCTCTCGTATAGGCGAGATATGCGTCCTTTGTTCGGAGCACCGCGATGTCGGAACGGTCGATCTCGACGCCTTCCGACAAGAAGATCGCAAATGCTTTTGTGTCACGGATCTGCGGCGTGTACTTAGGGTTTGCGAGGAATGTCACGTCGCCGCCGCCTGCAATATCAAGGCCTGCCGCGGCGGATATTTCCGCTTCCGGCGAGCCTGATTCTAGAGTTGCCGAGGTCAGTTCGGCGAGTTCAGAAAGTTTCATATCGAGTTCCTTGATAACAGACGCGTCGGTGTGTAAAACTAACTTTTACCAGACAACTTTCCCCGGTCAAAGTCCCCCAAAAACTTTGCAGCCCACGATTAACGGTTACCGATTCCACCTTAGGAGCCTTAGGCGACGTATGACTCAGCAAACCCTCAGCCCTACCCCGAAGTATAGAACCACGGAAGATTACCTTATGGCAGAAAGACAGAGCCCGGCAAAGAACGAATTTCTCAACGGCAGAGTAATAGGGCGGTCGGGTTCAAACCGCTGGCACAACCTTATTGCTTCAAACGCGGCAGTCGCGATCGGCAGCCGCCTCGGCGGAGCCAAGACTGATCTCTACATCGGCAATATGCGTGTCATATTGCGTAACAATTTCGTCTGCTATCCGGATGTCGTTGTGGTGAACGGAGAACCGGCGTTCGGCGATCAGAATGGCGACCTGCTGCTCAATCCGACAGTTGTAATCGAGATCATTTCACAGACGACGAACACGCTCGACAAGACGCAGAAGGTCGAGGCGTTCCTCGCGATGGAGAGCATCCGTGAATGCATTGTCGTGAAAGAGGATGAAATGCGGATCGAACATTACGCCAAGCAGAATGCCAAGCAGTGGATCTACAAGATCTATAATGAACGAGACGACATAATGTCGATGGAATCGATCAACTGCAAGGTCTCGCTTTCCGAGATCTATGCTCAAATTAAATTTGGCAACGCCCACTTAAGCTCGGCAGCTGTCAATTAGCCGGATCGTGGTGTAGAACCACTCTTGTGCCCTCGGCTTTCGCCCGAGTGGCCTTTTCTTTTGTTTCGCTTATAGGCTTATCGATCTAATTCGGCGATGAGGGCCTTCATCTCAGCGATCTCGCGGCGTTGGGCTTCGATGATGCCGTCGGCGAGCTTGCGGACTCTGGGATCGGAGATATTCGCCCGTTCGCTGGTCATTATGGCGATCGAGTGGTGGGGTATCATCGCCCTCATATACGACACGTCATCGACCGTGGCCTGGCTGCGAACCAGCCACAAACAGAGGGCAAAGATTGCGACGCTGCCGGCGATGATCCCCACGTTAATTCTCCAGTCGGGATACATGTCGAGCATATATAAAAGCATCACGATCGCCATCGCAGACCCCATGATAAGAGCCATATAGGTCCGGGTGTCGCTAAACGTGACATGATCCCAAGCGTACGTGTTCAGATACATTAAGCCGAACATCACAAGCGTAGATGTGGCGATCATTGCAGCGAATTTTCCGTATTTCTTCACATTTCCTCCTTAATCAAGCGGCGCTCACGAAACGATAGATTCTTTTCCATTATCTGCTGTCAGTCACGTCGAGATAGTATTGGAGCATTCAAAAGACCAACAAAATGGCCGACCCCTCAAAAACCGTTCGCCGGGCCTGAGAGAAAACGCGGGGCAGATGACACTGCTTGTGGTGGCGAATGTGTTTATCGGCGGGATGATCAGGCTTGAGGTCGATCTTGCCGCAGATCGCAGAGGTGGAGTTTGATATCGCGGCGAGGACAGCTTTGCCGTCATTCATCGTGGTCTTCGGCATCACGAAGGCGTGCCGAACTACTTCGGCTGGAGCGAGGTAGACACGGAAGCCGTGACGCGAGAAATATTGCGTCAGGCCGAGCTCGACCCGGAATTGCGGGCTCGCGTTCACTTTGGGGGTTAGCCAAAGATTCTTTAGTAATCTCGATGAGCTACACGAGAGACGGCGGCTATTGAGACCAAGAAGGCGGAGCGAAAACCGTCATTGCGCCGATTTATCAAGCTTTTATAGACGCGCAAAGCAATCTAAACGGGAAGTATGGCGGTCATAGTATTACCGGGAGCCCGCTTTCCGGCGTGAATCCGAAGGTGAAGAGCGAACGCGATTGTACCTGACTATTAGACATGCGTGAAATCGAATCGGGAAGCTCGGAACGCGACACGACCCTCTGCCGATCACCATTAACGACAGAAGGACGAACCACATATACCCGACGATCACGTCGACCCGTTCCCATCCTACAGGAACCTGAGTTTCATACCGTATACGTTCGATAGTTTCCGGATTTATGAAATAGGAGAAAATGAATGAAAAGAAAATTAATGAAACGCACCAAAGAACGCCAAGCCCGACTGCGACCCAGATGAAAGATCTTGCACGAACCGACTTTGCCAATTCTCCATTACCTGTTACTTCTTGAAAATAAATTCCCTGATAAGATTGAACCCGACGTTGAACCCAAGACCGTAGGCTCCTTGTCTCAACCCGTCTTTGGCCGAATATCGTTCGGGGTACCACAACTTCACGGCGGCGAGGTTAGAAACGAAAGGAGATGCGATCTTTCCAGGTGAAAAGACTTTTTTGCCCCGCCGATCAATTGCCGTAAAGCCGGAAAGCAGCGAATGGCCGGTCCGCGGAAGAGCCTTCTTACAATCACATTTTCGATATCCGTAATCCTGCCGGAATGCCTCCGATATTCCGTAGAGTGTAGTCTGCTCGATGGCATTCTGTCCTAGGTTCGAGGCGAGGCGGCGTCCAAAACCCCCTGTCGTTCTCTTCCATTCGGGCGGATTGTTGTCGATCTGTTGGAAAGCAGCCCCAATGCCCGCGCCGATGAGAGCTTCTGGGCCGGCCACTTCATTAAGGAAACGTTTGAAGCGCTTTTCCGAGTTCGGAAAAGTATATGAAGAGGAGCTTATTGAGGACGGCGGGGCATTGTTGGGTGTCTGAGCCCAAGCCTCTGTTTGAAGGAGAAAAAGGGCAAGGAAAAGAAACACTGATATTGAGAGCAATGATGCATTGTTCATGAGTGATCATTCGGCTTCTAGCGGGACCCAGATTCACAGTATATCCCCGATGGGAAACTATTTGTAAGCGTCTACAACAGATTCAACGGGTCGATCTCGACGTGGTAGCGCCGAAGGTCGCCGCCGAGGGCTGGGGCTTGGTCGAGGGCTTTGTCGAGGGTTTCGCGGAGTTCTTTGCGGCTTTGCGAGCGGAGGATGATCTGAAGGCGATATTCGTTCTTTAGGCGTGAAATGGACGCGGACGCGGGGCCGAGGATACGGACTTGTTTATCGGCATTTGCGTGGTCGAGGGCTTGTTTGAGAATGCTCGCTTGCTTTTGGGCGACATCGAGTTCCGGATGACGGATGAGTATGGACGCGAGTGCGACGATCGGCGGGTATGACATCCGTTGGCGAAAGCGTATCTCGTGGTCGTAGAACTTTTCGTAGTTTTGCTCGACGGCGTAGCGAAGGGCGTAGTGTTCCGGATGATAGGTCTGGATCAGCACGCGTCCTCGTAGATCACCTCGGCCGGCACGTCCCGCGACCTGCGTAAGTAATTGAAACGTCCGCTCCGCCGATCGAAAATCCGGCATCCCCAATCCGGCGTCGACCGAAATCACCCCAACCAAAGTCACATTGTGAAAATCGTGCCCTTTGGCGAGCATCTGCGTGCCGACGAGCATATCGATCTCGCCGCGGTCGAAGGCGAGCAGCAGGCGGTCGATCTCGCCCTTGCGTTTCATCGTGTCGCGGTCGACACGGGCGATCCGAAGGTCGGGGAAATTCTTCTCAAGAAGGCTCTCGATCTGTTCCGTACCTTGTCCGACAAAGTACAGGAATTCGCTCTCGCAGAAAGGACAAACCTTTGGCGTCGGCGTCGAATAGTTGCAGTAGTGGCAGGTGACCTTGTTTTCGCCCCGATGGAACGTGAGCGTGATATCGCAGTTGATGCAGCGGAGCGTTTCGCCACAGCTTCGACAAAGAACGAACGATGAAAATCCGCGTCGATTGAGTAGGATTATCGACTGTTCTCCCTTTGCATGCGTCTCGCGTATCGCTTCAATCAACTGCTGTGAGATCAC
>JAQSDP010000215.1 GCA_029945985.1 bacterium
GTCATGGTCTTCTCGGGAACGCCGAGAGCACGGATATTTGCCGCGTTAGCGTAAACGACCGCCCCTTCTGAAAAGTATCGGGACGATCCCGAGATCTCCGTAAGCCGCATCCCGATCAGCCCGCCCGTACAACTCTCCGCGACGGATAACGTCTCACCGCGGTCAGTGAGCAGTTTGCCGACGACTTCCTCCATAGTTTCGCCGTTGGTTGCAAAGACCGCCGACCCAAGGACGCCTGCGATCTTTCCGGCGAGTTCACCGAGCATCGCCTCAGACCGGTCGGCGTCGCGCAATCTCGCAGTTAGATGCAGTTCGATCTCAATGCGGCTGAATAGGATCGAAGTCTCGACGTCCGAGTATGTCTTGTAAATGGGTGCGATCAACTCATCGACCGCTGACTCACCCAGTCCGGAAACGCGCAGAACCCGGCGGCGGACGATCACGCCGCCCGCATTTTCCTTTAGAACCGGGAGCACAAATTGCTCAAACATCGGCCGCATTTCTCGCGGGGGTCCGGGGAAGATGGCTAGAAATTGTCGCTCTAGCTTTAGCAACATCCCAACTGCCGACCCATTAGGATTGGGCAGAACATCCGCACCGTCGATCACGAACGCTTGACGCTTGTTGATCTCGGGCATCTCGCGGCCCCAGCGCCGAAATCGTTCGCGAAGGTCCGCCTCAAGGTCGTCTTGGTAAACGAGTTCCCTACCGACGGCACGGGCAGAGATCTGGCGCGTGATGTCATCCTCAGTCGGGCCAAGGCCGCCCGTCGTGATCACGATGTCCGACCGTTTGAGGGCGTCGCGAATCGTCTCCTCAAGCCGAGCCTCATCATCACCAACGATGGTCTTGAGTTTCACATCAACACCAATGGAGTTTAGGCGTTCCGTCAGCCACAGGCTGTTCGTGTCGGTGCGTTGAGGTGTCAGGAGTTCAGACCCGATCGCGATGATCTCCGCAGACAAAGCAGAAAGAGGGTCTATAGGGCCTGTGTGCGGTCCCGCTCCGCTCGCGTTTTCCAGGGCATCGTCGCTACCGCTCAGGTTTCCGCCATCAGTTGCCATAGATCTCAATTACGGGCTCTCCCTTGATGTTGATGTATGCCCGATACATTCCCTCGGAATTGAACGAGACTCCCATATTTCCGAAGCGATCCATCGCGATCACGCCTCCGTCACCGCCCAATTTTTGTAGCTTCTGCTTTATCACCGTGTCTGCGGCATTCTGGATGGGCAGCGCTCGATATTCCATCTGTGCACAAATGTCGCGGGCTACGCTCAAGCGAATAAAGAATTCGCCCCAGCCGGTCGCGGACACGGCACAGGTCTCATTGTTCGCATACGTTCCTGCTCCAATAATCGGGGCATCGCCGACACGGCCGTACTTCTTGTTGGTCATCCCGCCGGTCGACGTACCGGCGGCAAGGTTGCCGTCCTGATCGAGAGCGACGGCTCCGACTGTGCCAAATCGATTCGCGGGCTCATCCTTAGTAAGCCGGCCGACTTTCTTCTTGTTAGCTTCTTCCTTCAAGATCTTCTGAAGGGCGTCCCAGCGATGCTGCGTCCAAAAGTATTTCGGATCGACGAGTTCGATCTTTTGCTCAGTCGCGAATTTCTCGGCTCCATCGCCGATCATCATTACGTGATCGCTCTTTTCCATAACTGCCCGGGCGAGAGTGATCGGGTTCTTTACACGCCGAAGTCCTGCCACCGCTCCGGCAGCCTGCGTTTTTCCGAACATGATCGAGGCGTCGAGTTCGTTCTTTCCGTCATTGGTGAACACGGCTCCCTTTCCGGCGTTGAACAGCGGCGAATCTTCAAGGATCCTGATCGCCATTTCAACTGCATCAATGCTCGACTTTCCGGCCTGCAGAGTTTTGTATCCGGCGAGTACCGCCTCGCTAAGTTTGTCCCTGAACTCCTTCTCCTTTTCAGGCGTTAACGAGCCCTTGGTGATCACGCCTGCACCTCCGTGAATAATGAAACCAAGCCGCGGGGACTGAGGACTCTGAAGTTGCTTTAGCGTGGGAAATGTCGCCTTTTGGGCGACCGCCTCTGACAACGGCAGAATCGTAAGTATCATTAAAAGCGCGAATATCTTTTTCATATCGAAGCAAGCCCGCTCAATTTTTTTGGATTATCTCACACGAATGCTGGCAACTCTTAACCACGCCGAATGGTTCTTGAACGGTAGACATCGTGGAAGACCTCGGAAGCGAGGAGTTCGCGAACCTCTTTTATCGCCCAAGGGGAGATGTCTGTGGCTGGATCGTCGAGGGACACAACGAACTCATTCCAGTCCACCCACTTAGTCGATTCGACCTCGCCAGCATTCCTGCGCGGCTGATCATCGGTGAAACCGATGAACACCGGGCATATCTCGTTCTCGACGATGCCGTCCTTTTCCGCTCGATATCGAAACTCGGGTAGTGCGTTTGTGAGTTCAACGCCGGTGAGGCCGAGCTCATATTTCAATCGACGCCGTGCCGCAGCCTTGGTCGCTTCGTGCATCATCACGTGACCGCAGCACGAATTAGACCAGACCCCCGGCCAAGTCTTCTTCGATAAGGCCCGCTGCTGCATTAGGAACTCGCCATTCGAATTGAAAAGGAAGACTGAGAATGCCCGATGAAGCTCTGTATCCGAGTTGTGACTCGGAAGCTTATCGCCAGTGCGAATTGGCGTGTTGTGCTCGTCAACAAACACGATCTTGTCATCGAAAGAGTAATGAAACCTTAGATAGAACGTTACTAGTCCGACGAAAACCGAGAACCCGATGATCGCCGGCGCGACAAGTCCGCCGTGCTTTGCGATCGCCGACCAAAAGAAAACGATAAAGATGACGCTCGACGCAAGTTGGGCTGGCGGCGGAAGCAACGGCTTCAACCGTGCTCGAAGCAACTCGATAAGAAAGGCGCCGACGAATCCGCTAATAAGCCATCCGGCGAAGTTAGACAGCGGCACGCCGTAGAACCAACCCCCGCCTTTGTACTTCCAAAACCCGAGTAACACCGCGCCGGGGTCGAGAACAATATCGAACAGGGTCACGAGCACCGTCGTAGCGATGACGCGTGCGATCGCGTTCCGCGATAGGTTTGCCGCGACAGCATAAGCTCCAAGGATCAGTGGAGTCCAAGCGAACGCAACTGTCCAGGGAACTAGCCCGAGAATCCGATATCCGAGAAGGTCCGAATAACCAAAGTGCCCGTATGGGAACCCGGTGATGATCGCGGATGTCTCGATCAGGAGCGCGTAGGCTGCGAGTGTACCTAATAATATCGCTCCGTCCCGCCAGCCGAGCCACCATCGCACGGCCCAGAATAACGGCAACGCAAACAGGACGACGTTCACCGCAGACACATAATGCGACCACGACGGCAACTCGACGTTGACCATGAAGAACGCGCCGATCGCCAGGAAAATCAGAATTAACCCGCTGTATATGATCTGCTTGTTGAGTTTCCCGAACATCTATCTAAACTTAAGGCTGATCAGAATGCCGTCGCTTCAATTTCTAGTAAAAGTAAGCCGCCCTCGTTTTTGGCTGTATGTCTTCGGGCCGTACATCGTCGGTCTTGCGGCCGGCGCATCAACGCGCGACGACTTCGTTGCAATTGAAAATCTTGTTTTCGGTCTCTACTTTCTACTCCCCGCCAATTTACTCGTTTATGGCATCAACGACGTCTTCGACTGGGAGACAGATCGGCTGAACCCGAAGAAAGCTGAATACGAGATGCTGGTTCAACCCGATTTGCATCGACAGTTATTCGTTTCGATCAGCCTTTTAAATCTACCGTTCGCGGCGGCCGCGTATTTCCTGGTCCCGCAGTCTTTGCCATCGTTGGCCGGATTTATTTTCTTCTCGGTGTTTTACTCCGCACCGCCAATTCGTGCGAAAGCGATACCAATAGTCGATTCTCTCTTTAATATTCTGTATGTTTTCCCAGCGGCGTTCGCCTATCAAATGATGACCGGCCACTTCCCCCCGTGGACAGTGATGATAGCCGCTGGACTTTGGACAATGGCAATGCACGCGTACTCTGCGGTACCGGATATCGGCGCAGATCGCAAGGCAAAGGTAAGCACCGTGGCGACATTTCTCGGGAAGAATGGAACACTGATGTTCTGCCTGATCGCCTATCTTGGGTCTGCC
Organism: bacterium; assembly: GCA_029945985.1. Classification (GTDB taxonomy): domain Bacteria; phylum Acidobacteriota; class Blastocatellia; order Pyrinomonadales; family Pyrinomonadaceae; genus OLB17. The sequence continues at coordinate 4,153 of JAQSDP010000215.1, forward strand.
GCCTTAGCTTTTCAGTATCTCGGTGTATGGGTGATAATTCCGGCCGCCGTTTACGCAGCTATCATCGGATTCTCGTGGGCTTCAAAGAACGGCGAAGGAGTCTTTAGGATCTACCAGCGATTCCCAATCATTAATGCCCTGATCGGATTCGTGCTGTTCTGGATGGTTGCCTGGCCGAAACTCTTCTAGATCGACGCCATTGGTTCAGCTGTCTTGATCCCGTGCACTCGCTTGTAGACCAGCTCCGCACTTATCAAACATATCTGTGTCCCAATACCGGGCTTGGTACCTGCCCCGACGTAAAAGAGACCCTCGACCTTCTTCGAGTAATTGTTCGGC
>JAQSDP010000216.1 GCA_029945985.1 bacterium
TCGATGAACAGATGCAGGAAGGCGATCTCGTCGCGATCATCCGCGCGGGAGCTGGCATCGGAGCCTTACAGCAATTTACCTCTGACAAGCAGATGCTGTATGCCGCGATCGAAAAAGTGAAATGGAATCCGAGCGGTGCCGGCGGCATCGGCGCGTTCGCACAACTGGAGGCGAAGATCGACACCGGAGCTCCCGAGGACGAACCGGAACCCGGGGAACGCACGCAAGAAGGCCGCGAGCGGGAAGCCAATGACTTTCGCAGCAATTATTTCGTGACGGGTACTCTCGGTGCCGTCAACTACGTCGTCCGCGGAATGGCGGAACTCCCCGGGCGAAAATCGATAATGCTTTTATCGGACGGCTTTAAGCTGTTCAACCGTGACGCAGGCGGCTCGATCGAATCCAGCCGGATCATGGCATCGCTTCGTAGCCTCATCGATAGGGCGAATCGGTCCTCCGTCGTGATCTATACTTTGGATCCGCGCGGCCTTCAGGTCACCGGACTTACCGCCGCCGACAATACACAGGGCCGCACGCCCGAAGACATCCGCCAGGCGGAAAGCGATCGCGGCAACGATCTGCGTGAGACACAGGACGGCTTGGTTTATCTTGCACGACAGACCGGCGGCTTCGCTGTCATCAACAACAACGATCTGGCAGGCGGAATTCGCCGCGTCCTCGACGACCAGAGTTACTATCTCGTCGCATATGAGCCCGAAGATGAGACCTTCGATCCGAAGACACGTCGCTTCAACCGACTCGACATCAGAGTTCTCCGTAAAGGGGCGCGCGTTCGCTACCGCAGTGGTTTCTTTGGCATCAGCGACGAAACCCTGCCCACCTCGACCTCGACGAAGGGCAACCTCGTCTACGCCCTGACATCACCGTTTGCCGTAAACGAGATCGCTGTCCGGCTTAACACGCTTTTCGGTGTTCAGAAAGATCAGACCGGATACGTGCGCTCGCTGCTTCACGTATCGGCGAAAGACATATCCTTCACAGATTCTCCGGACGGAAAGAAAGTAGCAACGTTTGAAGTTCTGGCGGTCGGCTTCGGTGACAACGGCTTAGCTCAAGATCAGCTCGCTAAGTCATACACCATGACACTGACCAGGGAGCGTTACGATCAATTCCTCAAGCGCGGTTTTGTTTACGACATTGTTTTCCCGCTCAAGAAACCCGGAGCCTATCAGCTCCGAATCGCGCTCAAAGATACGGCGACGAACAAGATCGGCTCCGCGCACCAATTTATCAACGTTCCGAATCTCAAGAAGAAACGACTGACGATCTCGGGCCTCGCACTCGAGAATCTTTCCGAAGCCGCGCATCAAAAGCGTGTTGCGAATAACGGTGTCCCGGTGGAGGGTGATTCTGATCCGCTCCTCGATACCGCCTCGCGGCAATTCAAACGCGGCTCGATCCTCAACTTCGGCCTCAGCGTTCATAACTACAAGCTCGCCACCGCATTGTCCTCGAGAGTGATCCTCTATAAGGACGGCAAGGTCGTATTTACCGGAGCACCCAATCCGCTTACCTTCCAACCCGTCGACGGAACTATGCCATTCACGAGTTCGCTGAGTCTTCCACGCCAAATGCCACTCGGCGAATACGCGCTGCAGGTCGACATAACTGACAGCAGCGCAAAGGGCAAGTACCGTACGGCGACTCAGTTCATACAGTTCGATATCGTGGAATAAGCGGTAAATGATGCGCGGTGAGTCGTAAGGTTGTGCTTCCGCGAAGCGGGGATCCATTTACCACTCACCATTTACCGTTTACCGCTTACCTCGTTTACCATTTACCCAATGCAGATCAAGTCCATCGAACTCATCGAGATCAACCTTCCGCTCGTCCATTTTTTCGAAACCAGTTTCGGCCGCACGTACGAGCGCCGGATCATACTTGTCCGTGTTGAAGATAAGGACGGAGCCGAGGGGTGGGGTGAGGTCTCTTGCGGCGAGGGACCCGGGTATTCGGATGAGTGGACGGATTCAGCGTGGGTCACAGCGGAGAAGATCCTTGCACCGATGGTGGTCGGTAAAGAGGTTGAGAATGCCGCCGCCATCTGGGACCTGATGAAGACCGCGCGGGGGCATCGGATGGCGAAGTCGGGCATCGAGACGGCCTGCTGGGACCTCGAAGCAAAGAAGCTTGGAATTGCTTTGTGGAAGCATCTCGGCGGCGTTAATCAGACCATCGAATGCGGCGTTTCGATCGGCATCCAAGACTCGGTGGAGCAGCTTATTGAAAAGATAACTACCGAAGTCGAAGCAGGCTATCAGCGGATCAAGATCAAGATCTCGCCGACTTGGGACTACGACGTCATTAAAGCCGTCCGCAGGGAGTTTCCCGACATCAAGCTGATGGGCGACGCAAACTCAGCATACACTCTCGCCGACATCGACAAGCTCAAGTCGCTCGACGAATTCGACCTGATGATGCTCGAACAGCCGCTCCCGCACGACGACATCATCGACCACGCAAAGCTCCAACGCGAGATCAAAACGCCGATCTGCCTCGACGAACCGATCAAGTCTCACGACGACGCCCGCAAGGCCATCGAACTCGGCTCCGGCAAGATCATCAACCTAAAAAATGGCCGCGTCGGCGGGCACACGCAATCGAAACTCGTCGAAAAGATCTGCCGCGAAGCGGGCGTCCCAGTCTGGTGCGGCGGCATGCTCGAATCCGGCATCGGCCGCGCCCACAACATCGCCATCTCAACCCTCGCGGGCTACACCATGCCCGGCGACGTCTCCGCCTCTAAGCGATATTGGCACCAAGACATCATCGAACCGGCGGTGGACGTGTCGCCCGGAGGTACAATCACCGCCCCCGACGGCCCCGGAATCGGGTTTGGGGTCAAGTTGGATCGGATAGAGCAGGCGACTGTGCGAAGATGCGAAGTTCTGTGCGAAGTTCTGTAAAAATTCTACTAGCCCTCGTGGGTATGGGAATCGTTCTACTTATCGGAGCGATTTATTTCACTTTGCCGCACTGGTTGATCCGGGTGGGATTTGCCGAAGCCAATGGTCCGGGTGAGGTTGTCTCTAAGGTGTCGATTTATAAGTCAACGTCAGGGGACATTCTTTTTCTCGCCTCCGACGATTCATTCACTGACTGTTATGTTTTTTCTTCTGCGACCAACGCGATCACCATACCCTCCTGTGGATCAACAATTCACAACTTCGGAATAGTTGCCTTCAGCAACGAGTCCCCAATATCAGGGGTGTTGTCGTCCAATAGAATAAAAGTCGAGACGGACATGAATGTTGTGATTACCGAGTCGCAGATCGAATTCACTACCCTTTCCGGACATAGAATCATGGCTAGACGCGACTCCTTTTGATCAGAGGAGGCTCTACGGCAGTTGGCTTCGCATAGCCACGCCCCTTCACGGCGTGGTTTCGTCGCTCAGAGCAATCTCACGGCGTTTTAACGCCCTTATCAACAGCCCGCGGAAGGGAGTGAAGGCCAAAATATAATAATCATTCGGTCGTGACCGCGCCTTAAAGGACGTGGCTATGCTCAAACGAAGACACAGTCAAGTATTCATTATTGGCAAACTTTGCCATAAATGCTATTTTCCTCCTATGAGTACGATGAACATCTCACTTCCGGAAGCCCTAAAATCGTTCGTCGATTCGCAAGTCACCGATGGCGATTACACCAGTAGCAGCGAATATCTTCGAGAGCTGATCCGAAAAGAGAAGGATCGGGTGCATCTTCGCAGCCTCATCCTTGAGGGGGCGGCTTCCGAGCTTAGCGATCGAGCCTTCGACGAAACCTATTTCGACGGCCTCAAAAAGAAGATCAGGTCCCATAGCAAGTGAAGGCGAAGCTGGTAGTTCCTCGACGGCAGGCTGACGAAGACGTTGACAGAGCAGCGGATTTCTACCTTCGCGAAGCAGGGCCGGATATCGCCCTTGCCTTCGTCCATTCAGTTGAACATTCCTATGCTCAGATATCCCGCCTTTCCGGAACTGGTTCGCCTCGTTACGCTGAGAGTCTGGAAATTACAGGGTTGAGGTTTTGGAAAGCGAAGAAGTTCCCGTATTTGATCTTCTACGTCGATATCGGAAGCCACATCGAGATATTGCGCGTGCTGCATGAACGGATGGATGTTCCCGCGTGGATCGGCAATGATGAGTGACTCATCGGACTAATCCCGAAGTGACGCCGCCTATCAGGCAGAGCATTCGTATGGAACCGCGAATACTTAGCCCGCGTCGGCGCCTTGTATTACATCAACTTCGAACCACTTCCCGCCGAGCCCACCGAAAAGAAGCCTGTCCTAGAGTCATCGATCAAAGCCCCCAAACCAGCGGCAGAACGATCAGCACCACGGCGGACAGGATCAGCGTGAGCGGCAGGCCGACTCTCACGTAGTCGCGAAAGCTGTAGCCGCCGGGACTCATTACCAGAACGTTGACGGGGTGGCCGAGCGGAGTTATGAAGGCCATTGATGTTGCCATT
>JAQSDP010000217.1 GCA_029945985.1 bacterium
GCGTTGGTAGCAATGATGAACCAGCCGGAAAGCCACGTTCCCACGAACAGCAAGAGAGCGACCAGCCAATGGAGCTTTTGCCCGAGCCGTTTCTCGCCGAAGAGGAACAGGCCGATGAACGCGGATTCGAGAAAGAAGGCGAACGTGCCTTCCATGGCGAGCGTTTGGCCGATCACGCCTCCTGCGAATCGCGAAAAGGCGGCCCAGTTGGTGCCGAACTGAAACTCCATCGGTATGCCGGTGACGACGCCAAAAAGGAAAGTTATACCGAAGATCTTGCCCCAGAAGCGGGCAGCCTCGTTCCAGCGTTCGTCGTTCTTCCAGATCGCAAGCGATTTGAAGATGACGATCAACGGTGCGAGGCCCATCGTGAGCTGCGGAAAGAGATAATGATAAGTAATCGTGAAGGCGAACTGCAGCCGGTCGAGCGTATTTGCTTCCATCAAAGTCCTCCAGAACAAGAGTAGGTGGCAAGCTATGTGCCGCGCCCGCATACAGATACTGACTGTACGATCATGCTCCGGCGCGGCGCAGGGATGTTTAGAAATGCTCGATAGGTGCGGAGTTTTTCGCGGCTGACTCCAGCGGGACCAGACCTCGGATCAGAGGTTTTCGAGATATTTCTTCGACTTTATGGGATCGTTCATCGTGTCGCCGTGGTTCTCGAGTGGCGGGGCGGAGGGGTTCGTGGTTTCGAAAGTTAGGCGCTTGCGTTGGAGTTGGAAGTTTCGTCCGTTCCATTTGTAGAACGTGCGGGTGAAATAGGTCGGGCAGCAAAGTTGTTCCTCGTCACCGGTGATCTTATTCGTCTCGGTCTGGCCGAGGATGAAGCGGTCCTGGCCGTAGAGTTCGACAACGAGTTCACCATTCTCGACGCGGAGATCTTTCAGGCCGCCGTCCGCTCGATCGCCCGTGCGGAAGGGCCAGATAAGTTCGGGCTTGTCGTCCTTCCATGTATAGATGTAGACAAGTTGCGGGATAGCGGTGCCGCCGGTTTCAACCTTGAGGACCACCGCAGCTTCGTCCAGGCCGTCGCTGTCTACATCAAAAAACTTCGTCGTGACGTACGACATCCCGATCCGTCGTTCAGCACGCGCGGCGGCTCTTTCTTCCGGTGACATCTCTTCGTGGATGTCGCGGATCTTCGGCTGAAGGCGCCCGTTCACCAGCGCGATCTCGTCGCCATCCTGATGCTGCCATCCGCGCGGAAGCGGATAGGTGAAGTTCTTGAAATCAACTAGTATGAGCGGCGAGTGAGACGTCTTGCCACGTTCGTCCATAATCTCTGCCTGGAGGTCGGGCATCTGCGGCGAAGGAGCGAGTGGCGGCTCGGCGGCTGCGCTTGGCCCAGGCTGGGGCGTCAGAGATTCGGCGGAGACGGTTGGTTGGTTCGCCGTTTGTGATCCGCAAGCCGTAAATAAAGACAAAAGAGCAATAGCTATGGGGAGAGCTATATCTATAGTGCGAAAGGTCATCGGCGATTTGTTGAGCAGATCTCCTAATTCCTTCTTGTTCTCTTCCTCATCCTGTTCTGTGGTGAAGGTTATTATTAACCACAGAACAGGTTAAGGATGTGATCAAGATGATTTCCCGGGTTCGTATCTGCTAAGAGCCTGAGCGGTTACGGGAACCCTTACTTACGTGCGGGCTTCTAACACGCGAGCTATTTTCAGCTAGGCTCTGGTCAGGCTGCGGTATTTGATGCGATGGGGTTGATCCGCATCGACGCCGAGGCGACGTTTCTTATCTTCTTCGTACTCGCTGAAATTGCCGTCAAAATACTCGACGTGGCTGTCGCCCTCGAACGCGAGGATGTGCGTCGCAATTCGATCGAGGAACCAGCGGTCGTGAGATATCACGACAGCGCAGCCGGCAAAGTTTTCGAGGGCTTCCTCGAGCGCACGCATCGTGTTCACGTCGAGGTCGTTAGTTGGCTCGTCTAAGAGAATAACATTGGCGCCCGACTTGAGCATCTTCGCGAGGTGGACGCGATTGCGCTCACCGCCCGATAGCTGCCCGACGTATTTCTGCTGGTCGGCGCCCGAGAAGTTGAATTTCGACACGTATGTTCGTGCGTTCATCTGCCGCTTGCCGAGGGTGACGAAGTCGAGCCCGTCGGCGATCTCGTCGAAGATCGTCTTCTCTGCGTTCAAGGAATCACGCGATTGATCGACGTAACCGAGCTTGACCGTTTCGCCGACCCTGAAGGTTCCGGAATCCGGTTCATCCTGGCCGGTGATGAGCCGGAAGAGCGTTGTTTTACCGGCTCCATTCGGGCCGATCACGCCGACGATACCGCCCTTCGGCAGCGAAAATTCCAGGTCTTCGAACAGTACCTTGTCACCATACCCCTTCGACACTCCGTGTGCCTCGATCACGATATCGCCGAGACGTTCGCCGGGCGGAATGTAGATCTCGAGTTCGTCGGCGCGTTTTTCCGACGTAGTCGCTACCATCTCTTCGTAATCGTTGATGCGCGCTTTTGATTTCGCATGACGGCCCTTCGGCGACATTCGGATCCACTCAAGTTCGCGTTCGAGCGTCTTCTGCAGTTTGTCTTCGCTGCGTGCCTCCTGGGCAAGACGTGTGCTCTTTTGCTCAAGCCACGATGAATAATTGCCCTCGAACGGATACCCGTTTCCGCGCTCTAGTTCGAGGATCCAGCCGGCGATGTTGTCGAGGAAGTAGCGGTCGTGAGTAACCGCGATGATCGTGCCTTCGTACTTCTTGAGATGCTGTTCGAGCCATTGGACCGATTCTGCGTCCAAGTGGTTCGTCGGTTCGTCTAATAAAAGAATATCGGGTTTCTGCAGAAGCAGCCGACAGAGTGCCACGCGGCGTTTCTCACCGCCTGACAGGCCCTGGACGACCGTCTCTGGCGGCGGACAGCGTAGAGCGTCCATCGCCATTTCGAGGCGTGCGTCGAGATCCCAGGCGTCCGCGTGGTCAAGCTTTTCCTGCACCTCGCCCTGGCGTTCGATGAGCGCGTTCATCGCGTCGTCATCCATCGGCTCGGCGAACTTAGCGTTGATCTCTTCGTATTCTTTCAGCAGATCGACTGTCGACTGGACGGCTTCTTCGACGATCTGCTGGACCGTCTTCGACTCGTCGAGTTTCGGTTCCTGCTCTAGGTAACCGACCGAATAGCCTTTCGAGAAAACTACCTCGCCGTTGAAGTCTTTATCGGTGCCGGCGATGATGCGGAGCAGGCTCGATTTGCCCGAGCCGTTTAGGCCCAGCACGCCGATCTTCGCGCCGTAGAAAAATGAAAGATATATGTCCTTGAGGACAGGCTTCTTGTCGTAGATCTTACTGACCTTGACCATCGAGAAGATGATCTTGTTCGGTTCCGGATTGCTCATAGAAAACGCTTATGTTAACAAAAAGAATGGCGGCCCGAAAGCCGCCCTGTTCCCGGTCTACATATTCCAACAGAGCTATTTCTTTCGGAAGACGGTTTTCCCGTCGACTTTCCCCAACTGGCCGAGGTCAGTCGTATCGCCGAGCGTCATCTCGCCCTTTGAATTAGGCGGCTCGACGATCTTCCACGTGTGGCTGATGCCCATGAGTGAGATGGTCAGTGTCTTGGCGGTTTCGTCGACCTCGGCTCCGCCCCCGTCGACCTCTTTGCCGGGGATCTTGAATCCGGCCTTGCCGTCGGGGCGCATGTAGATAGTTGAGTGAACCTGGCCGCTCCACGAAGCTTCCCAATTACCTTGATACATCTCGGGAACCGGTTTACCGCCGCCGCACGCGAGGGCTACGAAGATCAACAAGCCGAGCAAAAGGGAGAGTTGGCTATAGGCGGAAATTGCTTTCATGTTTGGTCCTCAATTGGAGCGAACCGCCGTCAGGTCTCCTGATGTAAATTTCTGATCGAAATACCAGGCGTTCTCGAAAACCTTCAACGTGCTGAACTGGCCGTCGCGCTGGGTGGGGCTGTCGGCTTGAAGGACTAGATTCCACTCCTGTATGCCTGAGAAATAGTGGAACGTTAGTCTATATGCAACTGTTTCGAGTTTGCGATTCTGTGTTGATACAACGGGGCCGAGGGCATCGGTCCCGCCGGCCTTTGCGTAGGCCGAGATCGTGCTTTTTGCGGGAGTGACGGTCAGCGTATTTCCGTTAAGTGAGTATCTGCCGCTTTCGCGGACGATGATGATGTTCTGATACGAGTATCGAAAACTCCGCTCGGTGTATATATACGTACCGTCTGCGTTGAAATCATATCGGCACTTGGTGTAGCCCGCAGTACCCCAGCTTGCGGAATCGGCGTAGGAAGGACTGCTCGACGACGACCGCTGCCATCGGCCGATCAGTTTTGCGACATCGCCACTGTTCGATGCAACGGGTTCGGCTGCCGGAGCCTTCCGGGCCGCAATGGCCGGGAGCGTTACATTGTCGACGAATTTCTCGATGTCGGGCTGGTATGCGTCCGAATTGGTTATGGCGA
>JAQSDP010000218.1 GCA_029945985.1 bacterium
CTGTCTTACGCCGGACGTCTGCGCTGCGGCAATCGCAGCGAGCCGATCATTCTTCGCCTGCTTGCACTGCTTGCAACGCTTAGGCGGGTTCTGTAATTTCTTGTCGCGGAAGAATGCTTGCTCGCCCGCTGTCCAGATAAAATCCCGGCTACAATCGATGCAATTGATCGTCTTGTCTTCAAGATCCGAATTAGCGTCTGACGAAATTGCTACGTCGACGGTTCGGCCGTTAAAACTACTCTCAGACATAGTGAATGTTAAATCAGTGGGCACAATTTAAGGTCGCAATGCAAACAAGCTACCATAGATTCGAGCCCGGCAGGTCGGTGACGTCGGTCGGCATTCTTAAATTGTCGAGAGAGGCGTCAAGCGCGGCCAAGGCAAAGTATATAACATATCGTTAACAGAAAAAAGCAATCTATGAATATTCTCGTTGTCGGATCCGGAGGCCGGGAACACGCGATCTGTGCCGCATTTTCAGGCTCATCTCGGGTTGGAAAAGTTTACTGCGCCAACGGAAATGCTGGTATTTCACAGGTCGCCGAATGCGTTCCGATCAATCCGGACGAGATTCAAAAACTTGCCAATTTTGCCGCATCCAATGCCGTCGATTTGACGTTCGTCGGCGGCGAAACTTCGCTCGCGTTGGGGATAGTAGATGAGTTCGAGAAACGTGGCTTGAGGATAATCGGCCCGACGAAAGCGGCTGCCGAGCTTGAGGCGAGCAAGGCGTTCTCGAAAGACTTTATGGCCCGTCACGCCGTACCGACAGCTAGATATCGGAACGCGGATTCGACGCGCGCTGCGGTCGCGTTCCTGAACGACGGAGTCTTTGGAGACGCGCATTCGCCGGTGGTCGTGAAGGCTAGCGGCCTCGCTGCAGGAAAAGGTGTAGTCGTTGCTGCGAACCGCATTGAAGCGGTGGAGGCGATCCAAGGTCTTGCGAGCATTGCCGGAGAAGCTGCTGCGGACCGAATTGTTCTCGAAGAATGCCTGATCGGCAAGGAAGTCTCGCTGATCATGTTCGCGGATGGAGAAGACTTTGCTCTGATGCCGCCGACTCGCGATCACAAACGGATTGGCGAAAGCGAGACGGGCCCGAACACGGGAGGGATGGGTACGTTCACTGATGACGCACTCCTAAGTCCCGAACAGACAGAGCAAGTCATCGACGAAATCATCAAGCCGACCTTGAAGGGGTGTATCGAGGAAGGATTTCCGTTCAGGGGAATTCTCTTCCTGGGCCTGATGATGACCTACGACGGCCCGAAACTGCTCGAATACAACGTGCGGTCCGGGGATCCTGAGACGCAGTCGATCCTGGTCCGGCTTGAGACTGATCTGGTGGATGTCTGCGAGGCAATGTTGGACGGCAGACTGAGTAAGATCGACATAAAATGGAAGCCGGGGTGCTCGGCGACGGTCGTTCTCGCTGCGGAGGGATATCCGTACAGCCCTCGAAAAGGTGATGTGATCCGCGGCCTTGCAGACGTTACTGAGGCCATTGTTTTCCACGCGGGAACCGCCCGAAACGAGGCAGGTGAGTTCGTAACCTCAGGCGGCCGGGTACTTGTGGTCACGGCAACCGGCGACACGCTTGATGCGGCTCTCTCCACTGCATATCGCGAACTGTCGAAGATCAGTTTTGAAGGAATGCAGTTTCGCCGCGACATCGGCCGCTAACTCATTCAACTGCTTTCTGCTTCTTTTCAAAATCACGCATTTCCTCCTTCATCTGGTATTTCTTTGCGAAGGCGACCAACCGGTTGTAACGATCGAGCGGCTTTTCCTTGTTCATCCAGGCAATCTTCGCCATACATTCAGGACACGCGTCCACCGGGCGTCGGTCAGTCTCCCCCAGGTGGTTAGTGCCGCTCATCACGCACTCGTATTTCGTGCAGTGACGCATCGAGAACATATGGCCGGTTTCGTGGATGGCGATCTTCATCGTACGGCGAAGGAATGTGTCAAAGTCTGCCTGATCGTCGAGTCGGTAGAGCGACCAGACGCCAACCCGCTTCTCTAAGCTGGCTTGTCCGAAGACGAAGAACATCGAGGTATCCGGATAAAGGTCTTCGTCAGTAAACGCGATTAACGCCGCCGCATCTTTCGACAGCAAGGGCGGCAATACCTTCTCAAGAAAGTATCCCGACCGAACCTGCCGATGCTGTGGATAGTCGATCATCCGCTGATCGGGTTCTTTGAGTTTTGCTGGTGCGGCTTTGACCGTCAGAGTCTTCACCGGCAGCCCAAAGAACGCCTGCAGATAATCGCTCGTCGTCTTTATCACCCGCGTCTGTTGTTCGTCGAACTTGCCTATCGGCTGCACATGGATCGTCCTGCGTTCGTCTGTCGGCAATGTCGGGCTGGAAGCGATGTATTCGTCGAATGTCTGCCCCGGCTCCTTATTGGTTTCAAGCCAATCGCCATATTCCGGAAAGCCCATCGGCCTAAAAAACGGCTCGATCCTGTTCATATCAAAATGCAATCCGGCGATTTCTGGTGGAATCCCCCGGGCTGGGTTTTGGTTATTTGCAGGAGATGGGGAACACGCAGAAACAATTCCCAGGCAGAGCGAGAGTAGAAGTAGGTTCCAGATTTTCAGGGTCATTTCTAAGACGCGGCAGGATAGGAGTGCGGTAGCGCTAAGGTAACCGCAAACGTGACATTCGCCACGAATGCTCGATCCCGAGGAAAATATACATTGGGACGGCGATTGAAACTACACTGACTGAAAGCAAGATCAAAAGCACTTTACTCTCGTCGTACGGCACTTCCTTGTCGCTCCGACTGCTTGGAACGAAATAGTCGGATACAATTTTGCCGACGACAAACGGCCCCGGACCGAAAAGGAAGGTCCTGCGAACGGAATACGTAAGGAGAAAATAGCTGGACAGCAGGATTACAGCAAGAATAAGCGATGCAAATACGCGTTTCATAGGATCAGTAAGCCTCAAGGCTGCCTAAGTAGGCGTTGAAATTATTGCGCATTTCCTCAAGAGAGTCACCACCAAATTTTTCGCGCATCGAGTTCGCGAGGACGATGGCGAGCATCGATTCACCGATGACGCCGGCGGCGGGGACGGCGGTAATGTCGGAGCGCTCGAAGGCGGCGAGGTCTTCTTGTTTAGTTTCGATGTCGACCGAATGGAGCGCCTTGCGGAGCGTTGAGATCGGTTTTAGATAGCCTCGGACGCGGAGTTCTTCGCCGTTGGTGATGCCGCCTTCGAGGCCGCCGGCCCGGTTAGTTGATCGCAGGAACCCGGTCGCTATCGCTCCCGGTTCTGACCAGAAGATCTCGTCGTGCACTTCGGAGCCGAAGCGGCCGGAGTTTGCGACGGCGGTTCCAACTTCGACGGCCTTTACAGCCTGGATGGACATAAACGCCTGGGCGATCCGTCCGTCAAGTTTTTCGTACCAGGAAGTGTGCGATCCCAGGCCCGGGATCACGCCTTTCGCAACTACCTCGAAGATGCCCCCAATTGTGTCGCCGTTGGCCTTGGCAGTATCGACGAGTGCGACCATCTCGGCTTCGATCGCCCTGTCGGCACAAGCGAGCGGCGCGTCTTTTTCGATCGCTGCGATCTCTTCCCAAGTCTTGTCGAGCGGGGCTTCGGGAATCGAACCTAGCTTGATCACGTGGCTCCTCACATCGACACCGAACTGAGCGAGAAGCTGTTTTGCCAAAGCTCCGGCGGCGACTCGGGCGGCAGTTTCGCGGGCCGAAGCGCGCTCGAGGATGTCGCGAAGGTCTCGGGCGGCGAACTTTTGGCCTCCCGCGAGATCGGCGTGACCGGGGCGTGGACGTGTAACGACTCTTCGAACCTTCGGTGCACCGTCGTTCTCCTTAACGATCGGCTCATCAACGGAAGCATTCGCCGGCGGTTCGGCGGACATCACGTCCTGCCAATGAACGAAGTCGCGATTCTCGATCATCATCGTGATCGGCGAGCCGATCGTGCGGCCGTGTCGAACACCGGATAGAAACTCGACCTTGTCCGACTCGATCTTCATCCGCCCGCCACGCCCATAGCCCTGCTGACGCCGCCAGAGTTCGTGATCGATCGCGGCCTTGTCGACAGGCATTCCCGCGGGAAGACCTTCGACGATCGTGATCAGAGCCTTTCCGTGCGACTCTCCCGCAGTTGTAAATTTAAAAAACATAAGATCACTTAACCGCAGAGGGACGCAGATGGCCGCAAAAATGAAATGCAGAAATTGGATGAGCGTTAATCTGCGTTCATCTGCGGCTCAACTTTTCTTCGGAAAACTATTAACCCGATACTCCCGATGATCAGCAGCCCGCCGGCGAACGTCTGCGGCGGAAGCGATTCGCCGAGGAACACCGCACCGAGTATTACGGCGAGCAGCGGCGTTACGAGCGAGATCATCATCGCTTTAGTCGATTCGATTCTACTCAAGAGCCAATAGTAAAGCC
>JAQSDP010000219.1 GCA_029945985.1 bacterium
AATGATCGGAACTTCGCCGTCGTCGCGTCGATTTCCGTTGCCGCGATCGTCGTTGTCCGGATTACCGCGGGCGGTATTCTGCGGCTTACCTTTCTGACCGTTTCCGGGCCCTTTGCCTTGGCCGTTGCCTTGTCCGCCGGAATTGCCACGGCCTTTGCCCTGTGCCTCGGCCGACGATGCAACGCCGGTGAGCAGGACAAAGGAAAATATGGCGAGGACGATGCCGACAGTTCGTGAGATCTTCATATAGGGTTGCTCCTTGGGGAAAAAGGACCGCTGCCCCTCAGGCAGACGCTATGCAATAAAAACAACGATTGCCCTGCATTCTCCTGCTAACAGCATCCTTTTGCAACACAAATCTTCACCCACCCTGTCATTCGAAAAAAAAGCCTGAATAATAACAAGAAGATCAAAGACCGAAACGTTCTGAGGCCACGAATTGCCGACAAAATTTGGGCCGGTGACTCGCTCGAGACCTCCGCCAATCGTCAGTCCCTTCAAGCCGCAAAAGCTCCGGTCCTCTAATCAGGGTCACGCTATTAACGAAATCTGACGCCCGTAGACGATGAGCAACCGTTAGTGGTCGATGATCCAGCGGGGTCGGTATCGACAAATGTGCCCTCGCTGTTAAACGTGTCTCCCGATTCGTCGATCGTTATATTCTGATCGATTCTTCGGTTGCCGAGAAATACGCCCGCGGCCGAGTAACGCTGCGAAATGCTAGAAAACGAATATTCGCTAGGGCCGTGGACACGCTCCCACACGCCGTAAACCGATGAGGCCGCGGTCGACGTTCCGGTCATCGTTCCGCCTTCGTTAAATGTAAGAATGCCGGGGAAGGTTGCCGGGAGCGGTGCTCCGGTTGCGCAGATCCTGGGCGTGACCACGGTTTGCCATGTTCCGACGAGCGTTCGCGTGCCCTTCAATTGTTGTGCGGAGGTAACTCTAGGAGAGATTCCAACCAAAGCGGCCACGAACACGCTCGCCGTAATTAGTGTGCAAAGTTGCTTTATTATCATATTTTCCTCTCAAGTATTTTATTTCGCATGGGACGGATCATCCTCTGCGATGCATGTCATAATCGCAGTAGAGGTACCTGACATTCTTTCGCGAAATCTGAAATTTTTATGACAATTGAATCGGCGGATAAGCGAAACGAAAATGACATATTCGAGTTCGGCGACTTCCGCCTCGACCCTGCCAACCGTGAATTAATACACCTCGATGAGCCCGTCGTCTTGACGGCTAAGGTCTTCGACACGCTGCTATATCTGGTTACACACAGGGGTCGGCTTCTTGGCAAGGACGAACTGATGAGCGAGATCTGGCCCGGCATGTTCGTCGAGGAAAACAATCTCAACAAGAATATCTCCAGACTTCGGCAGATACTTGGAGAGAGGCCGGGTGACTACAAGTTCATCAAGACAGTTGCCGGAAAGGGATATAAATTCATCGCCGCGGTAACGGTGATCGGAAGCGAGAATCCTACCGATCTTCCTACGAGGATTGGCCAGTCGGTAAAGGGAACCCTGCCCGATCCAGGTATAGATTCGAAGGACGAGAGCGATTTCCCAACGTCGATCTCGTTTAGTCGAAGACCTGCCGTTTGGGGTTTCCTTGGTTTGATCTTGTTGGTTTTAGTCTCGGTCGGAATTTACCTGTCGAGTTCGCGTGGATCGACCTCAGGCAAACGCGTAGCTAAACTAGCAATTCTCCCTTTCAAACCGCTGGTGCCCGAGAACCGAGATGAGGCCCTAGAGTTGGGAATTGCGGAAACGCTGATAGCGCGCCTCGGTGGTAGCGGCGACGTTCAGGTGAGGCCGTTGGGTTCGGTTCGGAAGTTCGGCGGCGTCGATCAGGATGCACAGGCAGCTGGACAGGCTCTAGCCGTGGATGCTGTTTTGGACGGCAGCATACAGCGATCGGGAGACGGAGTTCGGGTGATCGTCCGGCTTCTCGACGTTGCGACCGGTACCTCGACCTGGAACGGAACTTACGATGAACGCTTCACCAATATTTTTGCACTGCAGGACAAGATCGCCGGTCGAGTTGCCGATTCATTGAAAATACGGCTGAACGAATCGGGCGGTACTGTGTACGGCGGGACCGCAAATTCGGAGGCTTACCGACTTTATCTTCAGGGCCGGTATTTCTCGCAGAAGATCACGCTGCCCGAGGTGAGGCGGGGCATCGAATACTTCCAACAGGCAATTGACGCAGATCCGACATACGCGCTTGCTTATGCCGGAATGGCTGACGCCTACCGTTCGCTGCCGATCAATGGCGATATACCGTCAGACGACGTCATGCCGAAGGCACGAGCGGCGGCAGGAAAGGCACTCGAAATCGAGCCGCAGCTTGCGGATGCTCACATAGCCTTCGGTTACATCAGCTTTTGGTACGAGCACAATTGGGCGAATGCCGAAAAGGAATTTAGGAAGGCACTGGAATCGAGTCCTAACAACGCCGACGCTCATCGCGGCCTTTCAGTACTGCTTACGTGTCTGGGCCGACACGACGAAGCCATCGAAGCGATGGCTCAGGCACGAAAACTCGACCCGCTCTCGGTGATCACTGCTGCATTAGAGGGACAGACCTTTCTTTATGCCGGTCGCTTGGAAGAGGCGATCACTAGCTTGAATAATGCGTTCGAGCTCGACCCTAATTTCTGGGTAGCCCACATTCAGATGGCAAGGATCCGCATTCAGCAAAATGATTTCAGGGCAGCACTCGCCGAAGCGGAAAAGGCGCGTCAGTTCTCCGGGGGCAACAGTGAATCAATCTCGCTGGCGGGATACGCCTCGGCCCGCTCCGGTTCGCCGCAAAACGCGATCGCTTCACTCGGCATTCTTCGTGCCCTCGCAGAAGAGGGTCTCACCACAGATTACAATTCCGCACTCGTATACGCCGGCATGGGCAGACCGCAAGATGCGCTCGATGCGCTCGAAGCTGCCGCCCGCAAGAAAGATGTTCGCTTGATCCTTCTGAAAGTTGACCCGAAATGGAACGATCTGCGACTTGAGCCCCGGTTTGCGGCGCTGATAAAAGAGCTGGACCTCGACTAGTTGTCGCCGTCCAGCTCTATCGTTAAGTGGACCTATCAGTAGTCTTCCTGCTCGTTTGAGCTCCGAACCCTACTTCCTTGGAGTTGAGCCGCTGGCGCTATTGGAATAAGCAGAATTGAAGCCCGTATTGAAAGCGCGCACACGGTAGCGGTAAGTCGTGCTTTTTGCTAGTCCGGTATTCGGAAATGTAGTGACGCCTGCTGCCGTTTGGGCGATCTCCACAAAGGCACAACTCTTTCCCTTCGGAACGCACCGCTCGATCTTGAACCCGATCTCGTTGTTTGAATTAGCAGTCCAGCCGAGATCGATCCGCGTTGCCGATATCGCCGTCGCCGTCAGATTACTTGGAGCATTAGGCGGAGCCGGTGGCGGGGGGACGACCGAATAGATGTTAGTGACGAAGCTCGTGTTTCCGGCGAGATCAGTAGAAGTCACCGTAAACGATTTTGGGTCGAGGCTCGCCGTATCTACCGCTGAACCATTCACCGTTGTTCCAATACAGCTAGAGACACCCGCTAGCGAATCGGTGCATCCGTAGACTGCATTTACCACTTGGCCTATCAGATAATTGGCTCCGTTCGGGGGCGTCGTTAAGGTGACGACCGGCGAAGTTTTATCGAGCTTTACGGAAATTGCCTGCTGTGTTCCGAGGTTTCCAGCAAGGTCGACCGGGTAGTAGGTGATCGTGGTCGTGCCTTCGGTGCCTACCGATAACTGAACCGAGTTTCCGGGGGCAATCGTCTGAGCCGATGACTGATCTCCCGCAACGCTGTAAGCTATTCCGTAAACTCCAGCGCCTTCTACTTCATCCTCGGCGGAAATCATGACGGAGGTGTCTGCATTATGCCAACCGTTTGCATTTGCCGGGGAATCAAGCAGGGCCGATGCGGTCGGCGACGTGACATCATTCGACGTGGCCAGCAAGAACGGTGAAAGCGACGTTACGTTCGCAGTGATCGTTTTGACCTCAAAGTTATAGGAAGCCAGCTGGATCTGTGGCACGACCGGATTTCCCGGAACGACGGGATTTCCAGGAACATAATGCACAACGCGTAGGCCGTTGAATGCGGTCGCGTCCGGGATATGGGGCAACGTAAACCTAATGCTTATCGGTACGGGAGCGGCTGCCGGCATCTCGATAGGATTAGGGGCTACCGGGTTTCCCGGAACAGTCGCATACACAGCACTTGTGGTTATTTCAAAAGCTCGGCTGTCGGCATTGATAAGTATCGACGATGGGGGTGTTAGCAAATTCGGATCGAGGGCACTCACGGTCGTTATGCCCGCCTGCGTCACCTGACCGAATACAAGGTGGATGCCGACCCCACCAATCTTCACATCAATAGGTACA
>JAQSDP010000220.1 GCA_029945985.1 bacterium
TCTCGATGTACACGACCATCACGGAACGCCGCAAGGAGATCGGGATCTTAAAATCGCTCGGCGCTCCGAAGACATTCATCATCCGCGCGATCGAGGGCGAGGCGTTTATGATCGGCGTGCTCGGCGTGGTTACCGGACTTGCGACTGCCTTTCTCGCAGCGTTCGTGATCGGCAGATTGTTCGACCTAGCGTTCGAATTCAGCTTGGGCTGGGTTGCGACCGCCGTTGGAATTGCGATCGTCGGCAGTCTCGTCGGGGCTCTGTATCCCGCATGGCGTGCGTCGGTGATCGACCCCGTCGAAGTTATGGCGAATGAATGATGACAACTCTTCACGCCGCCGTCCAAAACGAAAAACTTTCTTCCAAACAAGGACTTCTACAAAGGCTCTTCGCGGTCTGGTTCGACTCGTTTGTTTACAACCAGATCTGGGAAGACCCGCGGGTTGATATTGAAGCTTTGGAGCTAGACGGAAGTTCCCGCATCCTCACGATATCGTCGGGGGGCTGCAACGCGATGAACTACCTGGTCGAGGGACCGGAGTCCGTGACCGCCGTCGATCTCAACAAACATCACATCTACTTGCTGAATCTGAAGCTCGCAGCCGTGAAGCATCTGCCGAGCTATAAGAAGTTTTTCACGTTCTTCGGCGAGGGTATGGGCGAGAATACTCACACCGATTACCTGCGTTACATTCGCCCGCATCTCGACCGCGACACACGTGACTTTTGGGAATCTAACACGCTCGGCGGCGGGTATTTATATGGTGACCGAATCAGCTTTTTCACCAACGCCGGTCTCTATGAGCATTCGCGAAACGGCTACTTTCTTCGGTTCTTCCACAAGATGGCAAACGTGTTTGGATGCAAGCCGGACCAAGTTTTAAAGGCGACATCGTTGACAGAACAGGAAGAACTTTACGCCAGACATATCGATCCGTTCTTCGACACGTGCGTGATCAAGACGCTTGGGAAGCTGCCTGTAACGATGTTCGGCCTGGGGATTCCGCCGCAGCAGTACGATGAATTGAAGAAGGACGTAGGCGACGGCGGGACCGTGATCGACATCTATCGCCAACGCGTCAAACGCCTCGCCTGCGACTACCCGATCCAGGAAAACTATTTCGCGTGGCAGGCATTTGGGCGGAAGTATGACACTTTGAATCGTCAGGCAGTACCAGAGTATTTGAAGGAAGAGAACTACGAGAAACTCAAGGCGAATGCCGGTAGATTGCGAACAAAGGTCGGATCCGCGACCGACGAGATCAAGAACAGCGATTTCGGCACATTTAACCGGTTCGTATTTCTCGACGCTCAGGATTGGATGAACGGCGATACTATGACCCACTTGTGGGCCGCGATCGTCGAGAAAGCTGAGCCAGGTTCTCGCATCATCTTCCGCACCGCCGGCGCCGAAACGCCTCTGCCTGCAAATATTGCAGACGAACTTTTAGCTGAGTTTAGGTACGAGAAAGAAATGTCGGAACGTCTTTTCAAGCAAGACCGCGCGTCCATTTACGGAGCTTTCCATTTGTACGTTAAAGAGAATTAGCCACTGAGAAACAAGAGAGAAGGACGATCTAAATTTCTCAGTGTCCTCTGTGACAAACCAATGTCGAATCCCCACGAAAACATGGACCGGATGTATCGCTTGCAGCGGTACTTCTACGACCTGACGCGAAAGTATTATTTACTCGGGCGTGATCAGCTTTTGGAGGAGATGAAGGTACAAGCCGGCGAGAGTGTTCTAGAAGCTGGCTGCGGGACAGCTCGAAACCTGATCATCCTCGCAAAACGTCATCCGGATGCGATGTTTTATGGGCTCGATGCGTCGGCGGCGATGCTTGAGACCGCTCAGGCGAAGGTGGACGCGGCTGGTGTAAAGAACATTCAGTTAAGAACTGCTCTTGCGGATGATTTCGCATTCGACGGCACGTTCGGCCTCAGCAAAACATTTGACAAGATCTTCTTTTCGTACTCGATCTCGATGATCCCACCGTGGCGCGAATCGATCGAGAATGCCCTCAAGAATCTAAAGGCCCGCGGCGACCTCTTTATCGTAGATTTTTACGATCAGCGTGATCTTCCCAGTCCCTTCCCCCGCTTCCTAAAATGGTGGCTGATGAAATTTCACGTCAGATTCTGGCCGGAATTAATACGTTATTTGGAATGTCTCGACTCTGAGAGAACCGTTACCGTCACGATCACCCCCCTTTTTCGCCGATACTCATTCCTTGCACACCTCAAATCAACCTCTTGAGCGGGCGGAACTCTGACTATTCGCCTAAAATATTCATTTTTTTGAAGTTCCATCCAGAAATCCATTTGTGCATTGCCCCACCTTTCGACTAATTGCCCTAAAATTCAGCAAAAGAATGACGGCATAACATTTGCAAACCGCTGAACGTTCCCCGGATTTAGATTTTTTCGCATTTACTTTTCGTCAGTTATATAGATCCCTAAATCAGGAGGAACACCTATGAAGTCGATCTTTCGATTGGTTTCGCTCATTTCTCTAGCGGCCGTACTGACCTTTAGTGCAGCCGCCCAGTCATCAACCGGTTCAATTTCGGGCACTGTCTCCGACGAGCGACAGGCCGTGGTTCCGGGTGCGACCGTTACGATCAAGAACTCGCAAACGGGCTTCACTAGATCAGCGACGACTGACAGCGAAGGCCGCTATCGATTCACGGCGGCCCCCATCGGCGCCTACGAGGTAACAGTCGAAGCGGCCAACTTTTCCAAATTAGTTCAGACGGGCATTACCCTGGCGATCAATCAGGATGCCGTGATCGATCAGGTCTTAAAAGCCGGCGGCGTTACGGAAGTTGTGACGGTGACTGAAAATGCGTCAGTGCTGAATACGACCACTGCGGAGGTCAGCACCCGGTTTGACGAACGGCGCCTTGCCGAGTTGCCGATCGCGACGAATCGCAACGTTTTCACTGTCCTACTGTCTGTTCCCGGTGTGAGCCAGTTGAGCTCCGGCCAGACCGGATTTGCAAACGGTATCAGCTTTTCGGCTAACGGGGGTCGCCTTCGATCCAACAACTTCATGCTCGATGGTCAGGATATAAATGACCCTAGCGTATCCGGCGGCCAAATAGCCTTGAACAATCCCGATGCGATCGGGGAAGTTCGCATCATCACGAACCAGTTTCTGGCAGAATACGGAAGAAATTCGGGTGCCGTCGTGAATTTCATAGGCAAGTCGGGGACGAACGAATACCACGGCACAGGGTTCATCTTCCATAACAACGACAGCTTGAACTCGTGCAGCAATCTAGATAAACGTGCGGGTTTCTGTAACCCGCTGGCCGCGAATCCTACGAGACTGGAAGCTCCATTCCGCAAGGAATTTCAATACGGTTTCACCTTCGGAGGGCCAGTCTATGTGCCGAGATTTGGTGATGGCGGCGGTCCGAGAATGTGGAAGGGTACGGACAAGACGTTCTTCTTCGTCGATTATCAAAGGTGGACAGACCGGCAACTAGGATCAGGGACGACACTTAGCGGAGCTCCTACGGCCGAAGGGAGAGCGATTCTTCAAAATGCCGTTGGCAGCCGCCCGCAAGTCGCGGCGCTCCTACAGTTTCTTCCGGCCGGAACCGCGAATGGCCTTTCGCGTACGTTCACTGCGAACGGGCAGTCATATTCCGTCCCGCTAGGAAATCTGACCGGCTCCTCTTCATTCACCTTCAATTCCGATCAGGGCTCGGCACGGATCGATCATAGATTCGACGACAAAAATCTTCTTTATGGCCGTTACCGCTATGACAACAACACCTCCGCTGGCGGCGGCCAGGTAACGCCTGGCGGTTTGACGACCGTCGTCCCAACGAAAACTAAAGCTGCCACGGCGGTTTGGAGCAGCATTCTGACAAGTAAGATGTCGAATGAACTCCGTCTCGCGTGGACCCGATTTGACTCTACCACGACAGCCGCGGACGCCTCGTCAGAGACGATTCCGTCGATCGAGATCTCCGATCTCGGTCTCACCGGATTCAATGCTGCAGCGAGCAGAACTGCGATCGGTCTTGCAGTCAACCTTCCGCAGTTCAGGGTTAACGATACTTATCAGATAACTGCAGCCCTCAGCGTCGTGGCCGGCAACCACAACCTAAAGTTTGGAGTGGACTTGCGCCGCCTTGATGTTAAAAGCTTCTTCGTACCAACTACTCGAGGAAGACTCGCCTATGGCAGCTTGCAGGATTTCGTGAACGACGTCGCTTCCACCGCAACGATAAACGCGCCCCTTCGCGGAGGAGATATCATCAACTTCTATAGATGGTACGAATATTATGCTTACGTCCAAGACGAATGGCGGATCGCGAACAACTTCACGCTTACCCTGGGTCTGCGTTACGAAAACACGGGCGATTCCTTCAGCTACCTAAA
>JAQSDP010000221.1 GCA_029945985.1 bacterium
CAGGAACTGGAAAGAGAGCAATAGGTCAACAGAAACAGCCGGGACGAACCCGGCTTTTTTGTGTCCATCTTTTCCCGCTGTATGGTAATCTTAATCCCGGCGAAAGATCTTTACTGCGGAGTTCGACACCGACGCAATAATAATTGAGCCAACACTTGAATTGAGGGGGGCCGATGTCGGTTCCAGTGCAAGCTTCTACGGGAGTTTGCCAGAGGCTCCGGCTAATGCGTTTCTTCGGGGACGTGACGCCACCCACCTGTAAATACAGGTTCAATTCATGCGTTCGGAACGGCTATCACGGTTACTTTCGCTTTCTTCAATATCTCCGTCTGCCAAGAGATCAGGCGACGAATTTTCTAACTCAACTATCGCATCGGCGTGAGCCCGAGCGGCTTCCAATGCGAGCGGAAGCTGCGATGCTCGTGCGGCTAATTTTTTCAACGCTACTTCCGTATCCGCGAAACTTCCGCCTCTGGCCGCCGCGGCCTCGATCATCTCGAGACGTGATTCCGCCTCCGTCAACATCTGCTTCGCTTCATTTTGAATCGACCCGATCTTTTCATTATCGACGGCGAGTTCTTCGAGAAATCGCTTTCCATTCTCGGGCTTGAGCGACTTCAGCTTCTGCTCCCGACGTTTTACCGCCTGCAGCTCTTTTCGCGATGACTTCACGATGCGCGTAGCAGTCAGACGCGATGCAAGAGTCTCGCGATAGGCGTCCTCGATCAGCGGATCGGCAGCTTTCAACGCCTTCAGGGCACGCTTCTCGGATGGCTTCAGCTCTTTGCGAAACCAATCGATCTCACCTGCACCGATCCCGTTGGCAGCGATCCGCTCACGGATCTGCTTTGACCATTCCTGATGGCGGTAGAATGTGAAGGCGGATGTTCCGAGCCCGATCACGAGCCCGATGACGCTAAGTACGAGGCCGATGAAGAGCGATGAGATCGCAAATGCGGGCGAAGTGCTGAACAAGACCGTGATGACGAAGAACAATACAAAAGGAACCGTCGTCAGCAGGATAGGGGTGCCGATACCAACAAGCTTCAGGTTTCTTCCCCTCGCCAGCTCGGCTTTTGTGATACCTCTTGTTCTAACCAAATCACTCATTCTTAAGCGTTTACTTTACAAACCGCGTGGGTTTAATTCAAACTAGCGATTGCTTCTATGATGTTGAGTGCCCGAATCTTGTATGCAGTAGTTTTGCTGACAGTTTTCTGTGCCGTCGGGATCTCGCAGGCTCCCTCGCCGACTCCGCGGGGACCGATCCGAACGGTTTCCATCCCGATCTCGATATTCACCAAACAAGAGTTACGAGAAGACAGGCTGCAGGAGTTCCTTCAAATCGACCGTCTGATCGTAAAAGAGAACGGGAATGAACAGCAGATACTTTCCATTCGCAGCATAGAAGAGGCACCGCTGGCTTTGGCCGTGCTCATTCAGGACGATCTCGGTTCGACGTTCAATCTCGAGATCGCCGAACTGAAGAAATTCATCACTTCATTGCCGCGTGGTTCCCGCGTGATGGTTGCCTATCTCCGCGGCGGCTCGACTCAGATACGGCAGAAGTTTACGACGGACTTGGAAGCAGCTGCGAATTCACTGCGGATCGTTACATCGAGCAACGCGACGGCCCCGAGAACCCCTTACGATGGAGTGATCGATGTTCTAAACCGATTCGATGCATTGCCTGCCGGCCGCCGGGCGATTCTGGTGGTGTCGGACGGGCTGGATGTTTCATCGGGCGTTTCGAGTGCTTCGCCCTCGCAGAGCATTGATCTGGACCGGGCGATCCTGAGAGCTCAGCGAAAGAGCGTTGCGGTATTCTCGGTCTACTCGCCGACTAGTTCCAACCCAAACGAGAACTCCATGCTGACAATGTTTGGTCAGGGATCGCTTGCAAAGTTATCCGACGAGACCGGTGGCCGTGCCTTTTTTCAGGGCTCTGCTGCCCCAGTTAGTTTCGTGCCATTCTTTAAAGACTTAAGCCTGCTGCTCACACGGCAGTTCCTTCTCACCTATCTCTCAACGAACATGAAGAAGGGTTACTACAAAGTTCAGGTCAACAGTACGAATCCCGAAGTAAAGGTCGAGCATCCTCGCGGATACTACTATCGCTGATTAAGCTTGTAACGGCAGACCGGGCAGACGCTAACATCTTCCTTAAAGAAGAATCCGATCCAAAAGAAAATAAACGTAAAGACGAGCAGTAGCGAGAAGATGATCCAGCCGGCGGTCGAGATCTTCTTTTCGATGACGGGAAGGTAATGTGTCCCGCAGTTTGGGCAGCGGTAATTGCCGGTGAGATCTCGCGGACCTTGTTGACCTAACGCCTGATTCCCGGCGATGACGTTTGGATTGACCCCGGGAAAGTGTTCGACGGTAGAACGCTGTCGCCCCTTTACCTTCGTCTGGAATTCGCCGGTCTGCCAGGAGTAAGGCTGTCGAGCCGTCATCGGATCAGCCGGTTGAAAATATGGATCCGGCATTCGGCTGCCGCAGAAACGGCAAAACTTGCTCTCGACCGAGTTCGCCTGCCCGCAATTTGTACACTGGTTAGCTGCCACAGTTAACTGAACGCAATATTACAACGAAATGTTCTAGAATCTGACCCGCTCGCCTGATCGGATAGCCTGATACACCGATTCGACCAGCTCGACTGACTTAAATCCGTCATCTGCGGTCACGGGCGGAGGCGTTCCTGAAAGAATAGAGTCGATAAAGGCCTTATCTTCCTGCACATAGCCCCACATCTCTTCTTTCTCGACCATATGGCACGAATGCGTCTCGAAATTGGCGTCCATTCCGCGTGAATCCAGCAGGCGTTCCATCTCTTCGGTCATTATTGTCCGATGGTGGCAGAAGACCTCGATCCGCTCGAATGGGAAATGCCAGCTTGCGTCGGATGATGAGGCGAAGGTGCAGTGGAAGCCGTTCTTGAACTTGAAGATCACGGAGAACTCGTCCAGCTCCGGGTATTCGTGTTGCGATCCGTAGGCGACAAGCTCTTCGATCTCGCCGAACTGGAACCGTAACATATCAAAAAGGTGGATAGTTGTCTCGTACAAAAACCCGCCTGTTACATTAACGTCTCCGGTCCAGACTGGATTCTTCAGCTCACCGCGATTCATCTTGACGTGAGCCGAGTGAGCCGTGTCTTCCTGTAGAAGTTCCTTGAGAGTCGCGTAGACGGGAGCATAGCGTCGGTTGTGACCGACCTGGAAGATTCCTTTACCGGCATTCGCCGCATCACGTAACTCCCTTGCATCATCTATGCCGATCGCGAACGGCTTTTCGCAGAAGACGTGCTTCCCTTCGGCGATCGCGTGGAGAGCAACTTCCTTGTGAGTCCGGTTCGGTGAGCAAATGAGAACGGCGTCACAATTTTCCATCAGTTCTTCACGCGACGAACACACCTTACCGCCGATCGTCTTAGCCGTACGCTTAGCTTTCTCCGGCACAATGTCGTACAACGCCGCGATCTCCGCTCGCTCGTCTCGCGAATGTATCCTGCCGTGGACGTTGCCGATATACCCCGTCCCAACTATTCCAACTCTTACTTTGCTCATAGTTTAGAGTTCAAGCTTTAGCTAGTTCTCAGTTGCGATCAGATACTTCGGGGCAGCGTTCTACAAGCTGAAGCTTGAACTCTGAACGCGGCCTAATCCCAACGCCTTCTCAGCAGCGGCCTTCGCCTTCACCGCCACTTCGAACGGGTCTTGCTCCCAGTATTCGGGGCGGAAGATCTCGACGCTGGCGGGGCCGTCGTAGCCGATCTTGTCTAGGATCGTCTTCATCTCGGCGATCGGGAGGATGCCTTCGCCCGGGTAGAGTCTTTTTCCGTCGTTCAACTGATCTTTCGGCAGGTCTTCGGCTCCGTTTACGTGGAAGATGAATAGTTTCGCAGGGTCGAGATTCTCCAACGCTTCGAACGACGAACTGCCGGCGTAGAAATGATAGGTATCGATCACGTTCCCCACCGACTCGCGTCCGACGAGATCGACGATCTTGCTGCCGAGGTCGAGCGTTGTGACCGAATTCCCTGCTTCACCTAAAAACTCGAAACCGATCTTGATGCCGTAAGGTTCGGCGATGTCGGCGAGCTCATTCAACACCCGCACTGACTCTTCGATCGTCTCATCGTCGGTCTTCGGGCCTTGCCGCAGCGATCCGGGGACGGAGAGCACGTAAGGGCATCCGATCGCCTGTGATATCTGCGAGAGCTTGGCACATTCTTCCTTGATCGCGGCGTAATCTTCGTCGGAACGCCATGTTATGTGTTCGAGCGTATTGATCGACAGGACACCGATTCCCATCTCCGCGAGCAACGCCTGCAGGTCATCGACCGTCTTCGTTTCCAGA
>JAQSDP010000222.1 GCA_029945985.1 bacterium
GCAGCGTGCAGGCGCAGAAGTTACTGTTTAGCTACACCGATCACGGTGACCTGACGCCGTTTATCTCCGCCAATTTCGACTCCACTGTCGGCCACAAACGTGAGGCAGAAAGCTATCGAACGATTGCCAAAGAACTAAACCAAAACGCGGAGGACATCCTATTCCTTTCCGACATTCCTGAAGAACTCGGCGCCGCAGGAGAGGCAGGTTATCAAAGTCGGCTCGTGGTTCGGCCGGGTAATGCGGAGCACCACTCGGCCGAACGATTCACGGCGATTACTTCATTCAGTCAACTCGAATAGGTACCTCAAAATAAAGGTGATAGTGATTCCCGCATCCGGGATTGAAGGCGGCTGAACATGATGGGCACGAGTTGTGGGCGTTCTGGTATTCCTTGATCGAAAGTTGATGTCCGCATGCGCCGCACAGAATGGCTGGGTAATAGAATTCGTGACGCGGCCAGACAGTCGCCTGATGATCCGTGAGTGCAGAGTGACAATCGAAGCACGGATACCAACGGTCGCAGCATTTGAACTTAATCGCGATAATATCCAGCGGCGAATTCCAATGCCGGCAGCGCGTCTCCTCATATACTTCGACTCCGTATACTTCGCATCCGTGGACAATTCGCATGAATAAACACCTGCCCTTTGGTAATATCAATAGTATGGCAGAACTTGAAACGGCGACTCTTGCGGCAGGGTGTTTTTGGTGCGTTGAGGCAGTGTTCGACGATCTCGTCGGCGTCGAAGATGTAGTGTCAGGCTACTCGGGCGGGCATAAAGAGAATCCGACCTATCAGGAAGTTTGCTCCGAAACGACCGGCCACGCCGAAGTAGTGCAGATCCGTTTTGATCCCGAACAGCTTTCCTTCGCTGATCTGCTCCGCGTGTATTTCACTGTCCACGATCCGACGACCTTAAACCGTCAAGGTAACGACATCGGCTCATCGTATCGCTCAGCGATCTTCTATCATTCGCCCGAGCAGAAAGCGGCAGCCGAGGAGATCATCAAAGAAGTCACCGAAGCTGCGATCTACGACAACCCGATCGTCACCGAGGTCACCGTGTTCGACAAATTCTGGCCGGCGGAGAACTATCATCAGGAGTACTTCGCCAATAGCCCAAACCAACCCTACTGCGCCGCGGTCGTCGCACCGAAGGTGGCAAAGTTTCGACAGAAATTTGCGAACAGACTAAAGCGTAGCTAACTGACCTTTATTGGAGTTCGATCGTCATAAAGACGCTGTGCGGATCGAGGACGTAATCTGCAAAAGGGCCGCACTCGCTAAAGCCGTGCGAGGCGTATAGGCGGCGGGCGGCTTCGAATGCGGCCATGGAACCCGTCTCCAGGCTGAGGCGTGTGTAGCTGCGTTGTCTCGATTCACCGAGGATGTGCAGAAGCATCTGCCTTCCGGCTCCCTGCCCGCGATACTTCGGATCGGTCCGCATCGATTTGATCTCCGCGTGTTTGTCGTCCAACTCTTTCAACGCCCCGCAGCCCACCAAATCATCTCCATTCCAGATACTCCAGAACGTGATCCCGGGCTGCTTCAGCTTTATCAGATCCAGAGCGTGCACGCTCTCAGGCGGCGAGTGCTGCTCCATCTCGCGAAGATGATCCGCAAGCAGTTCTGCAATCTCAGGGCTGGTTAAGTCGTCGCGTTGGATCGTGAAGTCGGGCATCCAAGTAATTATTTAACGCAAACCCGAGAGATCCGCAACGAGGCAAAGGAAAACGTTCAGGTTATAATCGCCGATATGAAATCTATCTCGCTCACATTTCTACTTCTGTTCGTTTTCATTTGTCCTAGCTTGGGTCAGGTTCCCGTGGCGACTCACATTCAGATATTGAAGGCTGAGGACGCGCGGCGGTATGACTCGGTATTGGAAAATCTGTTGAAGAGTCCGACCGCGGCGGTGCGAGTGCGGGCCGCTTTGGCGGCCGGGCGCATTGGGGATGCGGCTGCGGTTCCGGCGCTCATCAGGCTATTGAATGACCGGTCGGAGAAGGTGAGAGAGATGGCGGCGTTCGCGCTTGGCGAGACGGAATCGATCGACGCTGCGGATGCGATAAGGATCGCGCTCGGCGAAACGGCGAGGGCCCAGATGCCGGGCGGCGAGAAGGCAAATGTGCGAGGTCGGCTTGTGGAAGCCGCAGGGAAGATAGCCGCAGCTAATGCACAGAATGCGAAGGCCAAGGAACTTAGCGAAACGATCCAGTTCATCCTTACGGCCGAAAAAGAACGGCCGACATCGATCGAAACTGCTCGTCTTGCGCTCACCGCGGCTTTACGGGCACGGCCCGCGGGCGCGGAAGAAAACATTCGATTCTTCTTAAGTCACTCTGATCCGGGCGTCGTCAGCGATGCATTGAATACACTCGCGCGCCTGCGTGCTAAAAACGCGAATCGTGACGCACGCGATCTGCTTGAAACGAATACTCAGGCTGTCGTTCGAGCCAATGCGGCTCGGCTGCTCGGTGCGGCAGAGGATAAGGAAGCGGTCGATCTGCTGATCAAGGCCGCGACGAAAGATGTCGATAGCGGAGTGCGAGTTTCGGCGATCGGTTCACTTGCGAGGTTGAAAGATCAGAAGGCAGCAGAACCGCTGCTCGCGCGGGGCGAGGAACTTTTTGCGGCCTATACCAAGGCAAAGAAGCCGAACTTCATTCCGGATGAACAGAGCGAGTTCGTAGAGGTCGCGACGGCGCTCGGGCGCATTCTCGCGAACACGGATAACGCGCGTGCCGATAAGCTGTTCGCCGATTTCGGCAAGCTCGACAAAGGATACACACCTGAAGTTTACATCGCGCGGGTCCGAGTCGGGCCCAAACGCGGCGATGGAAGCGCGCCCGAGTTGGTCAACTGGCGGCAGTACAGCACGCTGGCCCAGATAGTGGGCGAATTTGCCTCGATCGAGCCGACTAGCGAGGTCGGGAAGGCGATGAAGTCTGAAGCTCCGGACATAATCCGACCGCTGGCAAAAGCGTTCGCGGAAACAGACCCCGCAACCGAAGGAGAACGAATGAAGGCGGGCCCCGATGCCCTTCAGGCTTTCGCAGGATTTAAGACAGACGATCTCGGCGAAGTGTTGCGGACGGCACTAAAGAACAAGGATGTCCAAATGCGGGCGACGGCCGCTGGACTTATTGCGGAATTACCTCCAACAGACGAGAACATAGATGCAGTCAACGGGGCGTTCGATTACGCATGGAAGAACGACGAACAGAGCAACGATGCGGTTCTGGCTGCAATGGACGCGTTGTTCAAGCTCGATAAAAAGAGTGCCCGAGCATCAGTAACCGCCTTCATGCTCGCGACGGGTTCTCCGGATCAGTTAGTGCGGCTTAAGGCCCTGACTTTTTTGAAAGATGAATCGTACAAAGAGAAGCCGATGCTTCGGGATTGGCTCAACTCGGCGGCCGCGAAGAACGTGGGTGTCGTGAAGCCGAATGGAGGCAAGGGGACCAAGATCGGCCAGGTGCTGAATACGGACGCCGATTATCGTCGAGCGGTGTCGCGAAATAACGGATCGATAAGCGCGGTGCTGACGACTCAGAAGGGAACGTTCACCATCGAGTTTCTATCTGAGGACGCTCCTCTGACGGTGGATAATTTTGTGAAGTTGGCTCGTGTTGGATATTTCAACGGCCTTGAGGTCCATCGCGTTGTGCCGAATTTCGTGATGCAGGACGGGGATCCGCGTGGGGACGGAAATGGCGGGCCGGGCTGGTCGATCAGGTGCGAGGTGAATATGGTCCCATTCGAACGAGGCGTCGTTGGCATGGCGCTCAGCGGCAAGGACACCGGCGGCTCGCAATGGTTCGTCACCCACTCGCCCCAACCGCATCTCGACGGGGGCTACACCGTCTTCGGCAAAGTGAACGAAACGGGGATGAAAGTCGTAGATAAGATTGTCCGCGGCGATAAGATCGTAAGCGTTAGGATCGTCGGAAGATAAGAGATGAACGACACAGACCTACAACAGCGGCGGGTGAAGATCGATGAGGGGTTGGAGAATCTCTCGAAGTATCTGGACGGGTTGTTTCGCGTGCCGGGAACTTCGTGGCGGTTTGGGTTGGATGCGCTGATCGGGCTGATACCGAACGTCGGCGACACGCTGACGATGTTTCCGTCGTTCTATATCTTGCTGGCGGGCGTGCGGTACGGCGTGCCGAAGATCACGCTGCTGCGGATGGCGTTCAACATCGGGCTGGATTACGTGGTCGGGATGGTGCCGTTCGTGGGTGACGCGTTCGATTTTGTGTGGAAATCGAATAAGCAGAACATGGAGCTGATCCGTACGCGGGCGACGGGCGAGAAGGGAACGGGGTCGGATTACGCGTTCGT
>JAQSDP010000223.1 GCA_029945985.1 bacterium
GAGTTTAACTTCAAAACGCCTGAGCGAGATGGATTCAACACGGTCGAATCGATCCATGCGATGCTGGACGGACGTGCGAAGGTCTTCTTTGCGATGGGCGGAAATTTCGCCGCCGCGTCACCGGACACGGTGACCGTGGAGACTGCGTTGAGTAATTGTGACCTCACGGTTCAGGTCATCACAAAACTGAATCGTACCGCGCTGACGCCAGGTAAGGTGTCGCTGATACTGCCGTGTCTCGGCCGATCTGAGAAAGATATTCAAGCAAACGGCGAGCAGTTCGTCTCAACCGAGAGCACGATGTTGAACGTGCAGATGTCGAAGGGGATCTTTGCGCCCGCGTCGGAGTTCCTGCGCAGTGAATCGTGGATAATCTGCCAGCTTGCAAAGGCGACGCTCGGCGAGCGGACGAACGTCGATTGGGATGCGATGGCAGCGGACTACGACAATCTTCGGGACGCGATCTCGCGGGTTGTTCCCGGTTGTGAGAATTACAACGAACGGATCCGGACGAAGACCGGTTTCTATATGCCGAATCCGCCGAATCGGGGAGAGTTCCCGACGCTATCAGGCAGGGCGTTATTCAAGACGAGCAAGCTCGAACAGATCGACCTGCCGCCCGGCCGACTGCTGATGACGACGATACGTTCGCACGATCAGTTCAATACCACGGTTTACGATCTTAACGATCGGTACCGCGGCATTCACGGTTCGCGGCGAGTGATCCTGATGAACGAGCAGAACATCGTCGATCTCCGGCTGGAGTCGGGCCAGCAAGTAGATATTACGAGCCACTGGGAAGATGGGGAGCGGCGGATCAGCAATTTCACGGTCGTGCGATATCCGATCGCTCTCGATTGCTGCGCGACCTATTTTCCGGAGGCGAATCGGCTCGTGCCGTTGGGAAGTTTCGCTAAACGAAGCTTCACGCCGACCTCAAAATGCGTCATCGTTTCGATTCGGGCGGCTGAGTGATGGAGATACAGCCGTACATCCTTATAGGTGGAAACTCGACCCGTTTCGGAACAGATAAAGCCACGTTCGAGTTCGAGGGCGAGATGCTCGCCGCACGGGCGGCTCGGACCGCTGAGGAGGCGTTGCCGAAGACTCAAGCCCGCTTCGTTTCGAAGGCGGCGGACACGTTTCTTGGGCGTCCGGTGATCGCCGATGTTTACGCTGACCGCGGAGCGGCCGGGGCTATCCACGCGGCTCTTGCGAATGCGTCGGCCCCGTGGATATTCATCCTGGCGTGTGATCTGCCGCTGGCCGGTCGTGATCTCATTGCGAAACTCTCAACCTTCATCGAGGAAGAGCACGGTTGCGTCGTCCCGGTCCAACCGGACGGCCGCTGGCAGCCTTTATGTGCGTTCTATCACGTCGATATGTGCCTGAAACGTTTTGAAATGGCGATCGCGGGCGCTGATCGGAACCAGTCGCTTCGGTCGATCGCGGAACACGTCGAGCCGAGGCTCGTCGAGTTTTCTGAATACTCGGATATTCCCGATTCGCGCCGGCTGCTCACGAATGTGAACACACTCGCCGATCTCGACAACATCTAATTTTGTTTGAATCGGCCGTATGGCAGAATAGAAAGTAATGGATCTGATCCTGGACAAGTTTCACGAAGAGTGCGGTGTTTTCGGCATATTTGGTCACCACGAGGCCTCGACGCTAACGCAGTTGGGGCTGTTTGCTCAGCAGCATCGCGGGCAGGAGGCCTGCGGTATCGTGTCGAGCGACGGATCGGACCTCCATCAGTTTCGCTCGCAGGGGCTTGTCGCCGACGTGCTTAATGAGGACGTGTTGACGCGTCTCGTCGGTTCGAGTGCTATCGGGCACACGCGATATTCCACCAGCGGCCGGAATACTATCAAAGAAGTTCAGCCGTTCGCAGTCACGTGCCAACATGGCGACATAGCCATCTGCCACAACGGAAATCTGCCATTTGCTGCGGCAAGGCGGGCCCTACTTGAGAAGGAAGGCGCGATCTTTTCTTCGACGTCGGACACGGAAACAATTCTTCACAGCATCGCGCGCACCCAGGCGACTGATATCGTCGACGCGATCGAGAAGGTTTTGAAGGAAACTGAGGGGGCGTTTTCGCTACTTTTTCTCACGCCCGGAAGGCTCATCGCGGTTCGCGATCCGCGAGGCTTTCGTCCTTTGAATCTTGGTAAGGTGGGCGACGCGTGGTGCGTGGCGTCGGAAACGTGTGCATTCGATCTGATCGATGCGGAATATGTTCGCGAGGTCGAGCCGGGTGAAATGTTGATCATCGACGCAAATGGCGTCGAGACTCGGCGCCCCTTCGAGGCAAAGCCGACGTCGGTGTGCACGTTCGAACACGTTTATTTCTCGCGGCCGGATTCGATCATCTTTGGGCGTTCGGTAAACGAATCCCGTCATAAGATGGGCAAGCAACTCGCGGTCGAGCATCCCGTCGATGCCGATATAGTCGTGCCCGTTCCGGATTCTGGGGTAGCAGCAGCGATCGGTTATGCTAAGGAATCGGGGATCAATTTTCGCCAGGGAATCATCCGTAATCATTACGTCGGCCGCACGTTCATCGAACCCACGCAGTCGATCCGCTCATTCGGTGTACGACTGAAACTCAACCCTGTAAAAGATCTGATCGCGGGGCAGAGGGTCATTCTCGTCGACGACTCGATCGTTCGCGGCACGACATCCAAGAAGATCGTCGAGATGGTCCGCGAGTGTGGGGCAAAGGAAGTTCACGTTCGCGTTTCGTGCCCTCCGACGACGCATTCGTGCTACTACGGCGTCGACACACCGCATCGCCAGGACCTGATCGCGAGCCGCATGACCAATGAAGAGGTTTGTGAATACATAGGAGCCGATTCGCTCGGTTATCTCTCGCTCGAGGGAATGCTTGAGGCGATCGGGATCGATGGCAGTTCGACTTGCAACGCCTGCTGGTCCGGAAAATATCCCACCCTCATCGCTACCGGCGCTTCTGCCTAAGTAAGTCCAGCCGACTGACTTCCGTCGCCAGAATGCGCCCCATCAATACAATCTGTCTTTGATCCGTCCATTGCTCGACGCTGATATCACCATATCAGGTCATTTTCTACACTATTTCCGTTGTTTCTGCCCTTCTCTGCGGGCGTGTCGAAGCCACTAAATCATCTAGATACAACACATAACAAAGCGGCACACCCGTTGCAAGGTGGTGGTCAGGATGACAATTCGGACGAATTTCGGTCATCGCAATTACAAGGGCTTCGCACTCTCCTAAATCCAATTGAAGACGCGAAGCGGGAACACGGAGGAGTTATGAATTTAGGTAAATTTGGAAGAAGTTTAGCGGTCGGTGGTTTTGCTATTGCGATGCTTGCCGGAGTTCAGAGCGCGTCGGCTCAAAACCGCAACGAGGAGTATCGTGAATGGCAACAGGCGCAGCGCCGTGCCCAAGAAGAGTATCGTGATTATCAGCGTACACGGTCACGTCGTGATTACCGAGATTGGCAGCAGGCTCAGCGTCGGGCACAGCAAGAACGTACGGAGTATCAGCGATCGATTCAGCGCGGATACGGGAATACTTACGGAAACGTAAATCCTACGCGACGGGTCGGTTGGTACAGGATTAACCGGGGAGGCACGTATTACAACGTCGACCAGCGGCAGTATCAATTGTTGCAGAACGCTGTAAATCAGGGATACCAACAGGGTTACAATTCGGGTGTTCGTGATCGAAGCTACAACCGAAGCCAGAATTATTACTACAACGACAACGTGTATAGATCCGGTACTTACGGATATCAGTCGTACGTAGAACGGGATCAGTACCAGTACTATTTCCAGCAGGGCTTCCAACGTGGATACCAGGACGGAATCAATAGTCGCCAACAGTATGGGTACCGGACCAACAATGGCCTGAGCATTCTCGGCAGTGTGCTTGGTTCGATCCTGCAGCTGGCAAACTAGTCGCTCCCTAAGTAGGCACATTTGAAATGCCGTTTTCGCGTCCGCCGATTCTCGCTAACGGTGGACGCGATATTTTTTCACGCGTCTACCTTATAGCCATGGTCGACCGCACAACGACTTTCGCGGCTCAGAGCGCTGATGAGCGTAGATTTCGACCATGGCTGAAAAACCCAACGACCTCCCTTATACCTTCTGAATGCAAAATTACCGAGCCCGGTGGCTCACGAGTTGCCTACTCTCTCCATCAGATGGACGACGTTGTGCGATATAAGCACCACTCTTATGACCGATCAGCGCTTGGCCGTTTCCCGTGCGACCGAGCATTTGCACAGTATTCGGGGCCTAAAGGAGGATTTGATGAAGAAAGGAGTTAAGACATT
>JAQSDP010000224.1 GCA_029945985.1 bacterium
CCAGCTTTTTTGACATCGCCAATGAGAAGGGTCGTTGTAGTGGGCTCAGGCGGTTCGGGCAAGTCCACTTTCTCGCGAGAGCTGGGACGTGTGACGGGAATCCCCGTTATCCATCTCGACCGCGAATATTGGCGCCGGGGTTGGGAAGAGACTCCGAAGGACGAATGGAATGCCCGCGTCCGTGAGCTGCTGACCGGTCAAAGCTGGATCATGGACGGCAACTTTGGCGGCACTCGCGAGATGCGGATGCGGGCGGCCGATACGATCATCTTTCTCGATCTTCCGCGGCGCGTTTGCCTCTATCGTATCCTCAAACGAACCTTCAAATACTACGGCAGATCACGGCCGGACATGACCGAGGGATGTAACGAACGCCTCGATCTTGAGTTCATCGGTTGGGTTTGGAACTATAAACATCGCAGTCGGAAAAGACTCTTGGCTGAGCTCGAAAGTGTCGGGGAAAAGCGTGTTATTATTTTTCAAAATGAGCGGCATGTAAGCGAGTTTCTGTCTGCACAACAGTATAAAATCGTGTCCGACATCCACAAAGCCGAATACACAATCAGCACCGACAAAGAGCGACTCGATCTGGCGGTTATTCATAGATTCCTCTCCGAAGAATCCTACTGGGCGGCTGAGCGAACAATCGAACAGACGCGGACGGCGATCGAAAATTCACTTTGCTTCGGACTCTATCATGGTGACAGGCAGATCGGGTTTGCTCGTGTGGTGAGCGACAAGGCGACCTTTGCCTACATCGGTGATGTGTTCGTCCTGACCGAATATCGCGGGAACGGATTGAGCAAATGGCTGATGCAGGTGATCGTCGATCATCCTGAACTTCAGGGATTGAGGCGATGGGTACTTGCCACTAAGGATGCTCACGGGCTATACGCCCAATTCGAATTCGCCCAGCTCCGTCATCCCGACCGCTGGATGGAAAAGACGGCTCCAAACGCTTACTAGCGTTTCCGGAAAGCGGCCCCGATTCTCTATAATCACAATTTGCCCTCATATCATATGGTCGAAGAATTCGCTTTCGATAACACCGAAGAGCGCCGCAAGAACCGTCAGAACGGATCGGGTTGGATCGAGGTGATCGTCGGATCGATGTTCTCGGGAAAGTCCGAGGAGCTGATCCGAAGGTTGAACCGTGCCCGAATCGCCCGGCAGAAGGTGCAGGTTTTCAAGCCGGCCATCGACGCTCGTTACTCGGTCGAAGAGATAGCATCGCACTCCGGTCATAAGCATGATTCGAGCCCGGTTTCCTCGACGCGCGAGATGATGTCCGCCATCGACGCCGAGACCGAGGTCATCGGAATCGACGAAGGGCAGTTCTTCGACATGGCCATCGTCGATGCCGTAAATCAACTGGCCGCTCAGGGCAAACGCGTGATCGTCGCAGGACTCGATCAGGATTACACGGGCAGGCCGTTCGAGCCGATGCCCCAGTTGCTATGTGTTGCAGAGTTCATCACGAAGACCCACGCCATCTGCGTCAAATGCGGAGCAACGGCAAATTACTCGCAAAGAACCGTAGAATCCCAGTCTCGCGTCGAGGTCGGAGCGAGCGATAAATACGAGGCGCGCTGCCGTAAGTGCTTCGTTCCTCACTCTGACTCCCCAACAGTTCATCAATAGGTGCTATTTTCATTGATCGGTGATAGACTCGTGCGCGTTTCGCACCCTCTCACGTTTCTTACCGCGGCTCTCGGCCGTCGGGTTAAATGAGGTCTAAAGACAATGAACAATACAGAGATCGTAAAGAAGGCCTATGAGTGTTTCGGCAAGGGCGACATTGAAGGGCTAATGGAACTCTATTCGGATGACGTCTCGTGGGAAATCCCGAAGATAGACAATGCTGCTTATTCGGGTGCCCGGCGAGGCAAAGAGGCGGTCAGCGAATTTTTTGAGCTTCTCGCAAAGAGCGAGACGTTCACCCAATTCGAACCGGTGGAATTCATTGCCGAAGGAGACAAAGTTGTCGTCCTTGGGAAGTCTGAAGCGAATATCACCGCAACGGGAAAGTCATTCTCGACCGAATGGGTACATATATCGACAGTTATGGATGGTAAGATCACGGGATTCAAAGAATTTTTCGATACGGCCGCAGCCAATCAAGCTCATCAGCTGCACGCCGTAGCTTAGGTTAGAATGCCCGGTCGGATGGCCGAGCCTAAATGCGAGGCACGCAGCAGAAAGTGCTGCGTGCCTCATTCGATTCTCTAACGCCGACTTAGCCTTTTGCTGCCTTGAGCGAATACAAGATCGCGGCGAACGCATCATCCTGCTTATCGAACTTGGTCTGATCGGTAGACAAGATGATGTTTAGCTGCTGGTTCTGTCCCTGATATTTACGGAACGCGATCCACTGGTGGCGGCGGATACCGTCTTTTTCTTCGGGCGGAGATTCAACCCACTCAACTCCCTTCACGCCATCGATCTCAAGCCATCGTACGTTCTTATACTTGCCCTGCTTCAACTGTTCGAGAGCACTATCGTAGGTCGCCTTGATGCTCACATCAGCGGGAAAGCTGTCGGGCATCACGGAGATCGAAGCGATTAAGAAGCCTGTCGCCGGCGATCCGTAGTTGAAGGACTCCTTCTTGACGTCCATCTTCGCGAAGCCGGACGGAACCTTGAACGTGATGCCTTGATCGTCCCACTTTACCTCCGTCGCCGAGTCCTGAATGGATTGCTGAGATGCAGTGAGGCTCGGCTTCTCGGTCGAATCTTTGGCCGTGGCTGTGCCCGTACCGGAAGAGTTGGAAGCATTACCGGAACTGTTTCCGCCGCTCATCTGTTTTAGGCGATCGCCTATTCCGCAAAACGCCAACACGACGGCCAACGCCCCGACCGCAAAAAAAGAGTTCATTTATCTACCTCCGAGTGGATTTGTAGGTCGCGTGTATTTTCACCGCAAACCCGTTGGAAATCAAATTTTGATATATTAGTGGCACCGCACTTATGCACACGCCGCAGTTGTTTACGGATCTATTGATCATTCTCCTGGTGTCTGTACCGGTGGCATACCTCTGTTTAAGGGTCAAGCTTCCGCTGCTTGTTGGGTTGATGCTGACCGGAATGGCAATCGGGCCATACGGGATCGGGCTTATCAAAGACCTTCAGGCGATCGAAGTTCTTGCCGAGATCGGCGTGATGCTGCTGCTGTTCACTATCGGGCTTGAATTCTCGATAAAACGGCTCGCGGAGATGAAGCGGATCGTGCTGATCGGCGGCGGACTGCAGGTTATTGTAACTACAGCCCTGGTCGCGACTGTCTTCGCTTTGGTCGGGCGGCCGATAAAGCAGGCAGTTTTCTTTGGATTTCTCGTCGCACTTTCCAGCACCGCGATCGTGTTGAAATCGTATGTGGACCGGAATGAGATCGACGCTCCGCATGGGCGGGCCGGCGTTGGAATTCTCCTGTTCCAGGACATCAGCATAGTATTCATGCTGCTCGCTATACCGCTGCTTGGCGGCGACGATGCAGTAAGTGTCACGCGTATCGCCATCGACCTCGGCTCCGCATTGCTCGCGCTCGTGCTCATTGTAGTTGGCGCTTGGTTTTTGCTGCCCAAGTTCCTTCATCAGGTCGTGTCGCTCAAGAGTCCTGAAGTCTTTCTCCTTACCATCGTTCTGTTCGGGCTTGGGATGTCGTGGGTGACGTCGCATTTCGGATTGTCGCTCGCTCTCGGCGGATTTATCGCGGGCGTCGTACTGGCCGATACCGAGTACAACCATCAGGTGACGACCGAAGTACTTCCGTTTCGCGACGTCTTCAACAGCTTGTTCTTCGTCTCGATCGGGTTGCTTTTGTCTCTCGCGTCTCTGGTCTCGAATATTTCCGTTGTTCTCGCATTAGTACTGGCGCTGGTCGTCGGCAAGGCATTTGTTGTATGGGCCATCATTCGAGTTCTTGGTTATCCACAGCGGGTGGCGGCGATGGCGGCACTCGGGCTGGCACAGATCGGTGAATTTTCCTTTGTGCTCGCCAAGGCCGGCAAGGGCGTCGGACTTTTTGATGAGGCCGACTACCAGATCTTCCTTGCCGCCTCCGTTATCTCGATGATCGCGACTCCGTTTCTGATCGCAGCGGCACCGCGTTTGGCTGAGTGGACGCAAGCTGTACTAAGCGACGGGAACCGGAGGGGGATCGAGAACGTCGAAGACGAGGACATCCACATGACCTCCAGCGGAGGTCTTCAGCAACATACGATAATCATCGGGTATGGCCTGAATGGGCGCAATCTTTCACGTGTGCTTCGTGCGGTCGGTATTCCCTACGTCGTGCTTGAGTTGAACGCCGAAGTTGTGAA
>JAQSDP010000225.1 GCA_029945985.1 bacterium
CCGTCGATTTTCTGATCCGATACATTTCACGACAGATGACACAGACCGTGGGTGATGTGATCGCGACGGGGACGCCGTCTGGTGTCTCGAAACTTAATATCGGCGATGTGTGCGAGGTCGAGATCGAGGGCATTGGAACACTTCGAAATTCGGTCAGATAAATTCGGCGCTTTGAACGAGCGGCCGGTTCGAATAAGATTTAACTAAAGTTCAGGACGAGGAAAAGAAATGAAATTCTTTATTGATACTGCAAATCTCGACGAGATCCGAGAAGCTAATGAGCTCGGTCTGATCGATGGCGTTACGACAAATCCATCGCTTGTGGCGAAAGAGAAAGATGTCGATTTCAGCGAGCACATCGCCAAGATCTGCTCGATAGTAAAAGGTGATGTTTCGGCCGAGGTGACCGCGCTTGATACCGCAGGAATGCTGAGCGAAGGACGCGAGCTGGCGAAGATCGCGCCGAATGTCGTCGTCAAGTGTCCACTTACACTCGATGGGTTAAAGGCGACTCGAGTCCTGACGGATGAAGGTACCGGAGTTAACGTTACGCTGTGCTTTAGCGCGGCTCAGGCCATCCTTGCAGCGAAAGCAGGTGCCCGCTACATCTCTCCGTTCATCGGACGCCTAGATGACACTGGAACGAACGGTATGCAGCTGATCGCAGACATCGTGCAGATATATCAGAACTACGATTTCCCAACGCAGGTGTTGGCAGCTTCGATCCGCCACCCAATGCACATTGTAGACTGTGCCTTAGCCGGTGCTGATGTTGCGACGATACCGTTCAAGGTCATTAAGCAGCTCGTCCACCATCCGCTTACGGACAAAGGGCTTGAATCCTTTCTAGCCGACTGGAAAAAGAGCGGTCGAGCCTAAAACATGAATGCCCGCGGTGAGGAACGCGGGCATTTCTTTGTCTACTCGGAGAAGAGTAACGCTCTTAGCTCTCCGTGCTGCGAGGCGGCGTCTAGGTCCTGTTGCAATCCGGACTGGTACTTAGCCTTAAACACCTCGTCCTCCTCCTCCATCGCCACCAGCGATCGCAGAGCAACGATGTGCGTATCCACTGTTTCCTCGCTGTACCCGTCTTTCTGTGCGAACATTTCATCGATCTCGACTATCAGCGTTGAGAACTTCCGAAGCCAGGCGAAGTCCGGGTCCTCGAGTAGTAGGTTCAAGAATTGGCCCGGCGTCCGCGGCCCGTAAAATTCTTCATAGATCCGCCTCTCATGGTCGAGCAACGATTTATGTAGCTTAAGCAGCAGATTTCGGCTGTTTCTAAGCAGTTCCGTGTTATCCATGGAACTATTCTAACCCTTCTCATCAAAATTTATTACCCCGCTAAGCTTTGTTTGTTAGCCCAGTGATGGTAGATTATTAGCCGACTAATAATCTTTCTTTTCCCGGCTCACTGGTTCGCATAAGACGTTATGCAATATGGGTTTATGGAGTTTCGAGACACTGTCAGCTACCTGTTATCAAAGCTCACGACGGCACATCGCAACCTACTTGAGAAGTCGGTTCAGGATGTAGGGCTGCACAGTGGCCAGGCATTTATTCTCCTTGAGCTGTGGAAGAAGGATGAGCAACGACAAGTAGATCTTGCCGAAAAACTGAACCTGGCTGCGCCCACAGTCAACAAGATACTCGGGGGGATGTTGGAGGCGGACCTGGTCACGCGCAAAAAGGTCGACAACGATGCCCGGTCAACCCGTATCGTACTGACACCTAAAGGACGTAACGTTCGTCCCTTGCTAGAGCAAAAATGGGTCGAGATCGAGGAGCAGACGATCCTCGGCCTTACCGAGACAGAGGCTTTGATCTTGAAGCAACTCCTCTCGAAACTTCTGGGAGAGGATGTGTAGTTAATTTTTTTTTCTAGATGTAAAATCTAAGTAGATTCACTCAGAAAATCGGAGGCGACCATGAAAATTCTTTTCGCAACGGACGGAGCCAGGCAGAGCGAGGCGGCGATCGAAATGCTGAAGCATTTTCGGTTGGGCGAGGGCGACGTGATCAAGGTCATTAGCGTAATCGACATGGCCGTACCAATGGCCGTGGATATTTACGGCGGTTACTTGCCGGACACGACGGAGTTTGAGAAGACGGCACGCGAGACTGCGGTCAAGATCCTTGACACGGCGACTACAGATATAAGGGGCTACTTCAATGACCCTCCCGTGGTCGTCGAGACTGAGGTGTTATTTGGATCGCCTGAGAGCAGGATTGTCGAGGCGGCGGACGAATTTAAACCAAATCTCGTCGTTGTAGGCTCTCACGGCTACAATACTTGGGAGAGGCTGATACTCGGTTCTGTGTCGGACTCCGTCGTCCATCACGTTCCGTGCTCGGTGCTCATCGTTCGTTCACACGATGAATGAACCGCATCTACACAGTCAATTCTCGGAAGATCGACCGAACGATCCGTCGTTCTTGGAAATGTGACCACATATCAACTGACAACGATAAGGTCGACCTGATCGGAAGCTTCGAACAGAGCGTAGAACACTCGGCCCTAGGGATCATCGCGAGCGGTACTATTTCACGTGAAAGGTTCTACTTCAAGCGTTGGTATAACTTCTTTATTTTTCAACATCCTACCGGTAATCTTCGTAACTACTACGTTAACATTTGCATGCCGCCTGTCGTGAGCGACGCCACCATCGACTACATTGATCTCGACATTGATCTAATAGTCTGGCCAGACGGGCAGTGGCAGACTCTCGACCTTGAAGAGTTCGAGGCTAATCGTGTGGAATTTGGGTACCCGGAGAGCGTCGCCGCGCGAGCGTTAGCGACTCTTGCGGAGTTGGAGCGCTTGATGGTCCGGGTTTCACTCGAGGGCATCGATACGCTCCACTCCTGCCTCTGATCCCGATTCGACCATACTTGAAACTATCTCAAGTATCAGTTTAAGTGGTGGGTCAACTTCCCTGTTTACCACGATTGTGCCTGATGAATTAAGTGGAAGCACAGGCGTCGACTCTGCAACCGCTAAGGTATGACACGAGCACTATCTAGGCTGAATCCGCAGGATATACGCACCAACGGCTATGTTGGTGCCCGCCTGAACCGGGATCTGCTGGCCACTGGGAAGCTCATGTCCGGCGATCATCGCCGGGTTTCGGCCTTCGTTCAAGATCCAGTACCGGCCGTTGCCGTCAGTGATCATCGAGGCGTGGCGTCGGCTGATCTCTGGATCGCCCGAAAGTGTGATATCGACTGGTTTTGACTTCGATCCGCGTCCGATCGATGTCTCAAGATTGAAGATCGGTACCACATTCTGCCGGACGCCATCGTACCAGATCTCGAGTCGGTAAAGCTCGACCGAACGCTTTCGGACATTTGTCATGACCTCGCCGTCTTCAGGTGGAATCGGTTCGGCCTGATTTATTCCGCTCGTCGCGATCGTCGGCGGTGGCATCTGAAACTGATGAGTCTCAATGAAGTTCGGTTGAACCGGCGTTGGCTGCGGCGGTAGCGTCCTTTCGGTCGGGATCTGGCGATTCAGGTTAGGACTCGTTGACCTTGGATCGGGCTGCGGAGTCGGAGGCAGCTTGTCTGAGGAGAGTTTCGAGCTTTTCGGCCTCGCAAGTATGCCCGTTTTGCCGGTCGACGTGTCCTCCCAACTGTGCTGAACGCGGATCTCGCCCTTTTCAAGCGTACCGTCAACCCGGAGTTCGAGTACGAACGATTTTGTCTCAAGTTTCTTCTTACCCGCGATCTCCTTCGCACGCTCCGCCAAGATGTGATAAAGCCCCTGTTCGAGGCCTCGCCGCTTGACGCCTTGCCAC
The DNA here is from genome assembly GCA_029945985.1 of bacterium. Taxonomy (GTDB): domain Bacteria; phylum Acidobacteriota; class Blastocatellia; order Pyrinomonadales; family Pyrinomonadaceae; genus OLB17. Next base: position 3,798 of record JAQSDP010000225.1, read on the forward strand.
TCCTTATCGTCAACCTCGGACAAGAAGATCAGGTATTCGCTAGGGATAATCGTTGTCCCTTGAGGAAGCGGCACCATCTCCCGCTGCATCACGCCTTCGATCTCCCGGGCGATCTTGACGATATATTCCTCCGCAACACTGCGTGGTTTGACCTGCGCGTCGCGAGCCGCCTGTTCGAGCACGGTCTCTGCCGTATCTCCGTCGATCCACCGCCTAACTTTATCTAATACGCTCATTTTGCATTGGCCCGCGCGTTGGCAAGGGCGGTACATCCAACTTGTTCGTTTCGCCCTTGCTTACGCGCGGGCCTCTGCATTCTAGTCCAACGTTACGTATCGGCCGTGCAGCCAGCCGCGGTTTATGGCGAGCGGAGAATCAATTTGCCTCCCCTGTTCTATCACCTCGACCTGAACCCAATTATTCTGTGACTTCAATATCCGCACACGAGAATCCTTCGTGACAAGCCCGATCGGCCGGTTATCCGCGCTCGGCTCGGGACGCAAGTTTCTGTCAGTGTTT
>JAQSDP010000226.1 GCA_029945985.1 bacterium
GAGGTTAGCAATGAACACTCTGAGGCTTTAGGAAGATGGCACGCATCTTCCTAAAGCCCTTCTTTGCATTTCATACTGTCCACTAGCTGAAGCCAGTGGCAATTTATGATTTGTCCCATGTGACCCTCGCGGTTATATTTGCTGCATGCTCAAATTTCGACCTTTTGTTCTCATAGCGGTCCTATCATTCGCTTCCGTCGCGTTCGCCAACACCCCTTCTGATCTCGCACGCTGGCAGCAGCAGGCCGCGAACGTCACGATAACTCGCGACACATGGGGAATAGCTCACGTTAAGGGCAAGACGGACGCGGATGCCGTCTTCGGCGCGATCTACGCACAGGCGGAGGACGATTTTAATCGCATCGAACGAAACTATTTGAACTCGCTTGGCCGCCTTGCCGAGGCCGAGGGCGAAGGGGCGATCTGGAGCGATCTGCGCCAGAAACTCTTTATCGACGAAGTCGAGCTTAAGCAAAATTTCAACGACTCTCCTGACTGGCTGAAAAAACTGATGAATGCTTGGGCCGACGGACTGAATTTCTATCTCGCGACACATCCGAACGTTAAACCCAAGGTCATCACAAAGTTCGAACCGTGGATGCCGCTCTCATTTAGCGAGGGAAGCATCGGCGGCGACATCGAAGTGATAGATCTTCGCCAACTCAGGGCTTTCTACGACAAAGCCGCGATGGCCACCGTCGCCGCGACCGAAAAAGATCCCTTCCCTGAACCGCTCGGCTCGAACGGCATCGCGATATCGCCGAAGAACACGAAGGACGGCAAGGCTTTGCTTCTGATCAACCCACATACGTCGTTCTACTTTCGTTCAGAACTTCAAATGACGAGCGACGAAGGCCTGAATGCATACGGAGCGTCGACCTGGGGACAGTTCTTCATCTATCAAGGATTCAACGAACGCCTCGGCTGGATGCACACGTCGAGCGAGGTCGATGCGATCGACGAATGGCTTGAAACGATCGTCAAAAAGGGTGACCAATATTCGTACAAGCACGGCACGGCAGAGCGTCCGGTGACGGCGAAGACGATAACGGTTCAATATAAGTCGGGCGGCGGTCTCTCGAAAAAAACGTTCGTTACGTATCGCACACACCACGGCCCAGTGATCCGCGCCGAAGGTGACAAATGGGTGAGCATCGGGTTGATGCACGAGCCGGTAAAAGCGTTGATGCAGTCATACGGCAGGACGAAAGCGAAGAATCTCGCCGAGTTCAAAAAGATAATGGAGCTTCACGCTAATTCGTCGAACGCGACGCTCTACGCCGATGCTGACGGAAACACCGCCTACTTCCATCCGAACTTTATTCCGAAACGTGATACAAAGTTCGACTGGACGAAACCCGTCGATGGCAGCGACCCCGCGACTGATTGGGGCGGGCTCCTGACGATGGAAGAATCTCCGACACTCATCAATCCTGCGAGTGGTTGGGTTTACAACACGAACAACTGGCCGTGGTCAGCCGCCGGTGCAAGCAGCCAGAAACAGTCCGACTATCCCCGATGGGTCGACAACGGAACCGAGAATGCCCGCGGCATCCACGCGATCCGTCTCTTCGAAAACAAGAAGGACTTCACCCTCGAATCGCTCAACGGCGCAGCCTACGACACGCAGATGCCGTGGTTCGAGAAACCGATCCCCGCGCTCGTCAAAGCATGGGATGCTCTGCCCGCGGCCGATCCGCTGAAGGCGAAACTATCCGAACAGATCAAGCTGCTGCGAGCCTGGGATATGCGATGGTCGACGTCATCGATTCCCACGTCACTTGCCGTCTTCTGGGCCGAGAACATTGCGCCGACGGTTGCGGCAAATGCCCGTCGTGACGGCATTTCGATCGAAGAATATCTCGGCACCAAAACTCCTGCCGATCAGCTTCTGCAATCGCTCGAAAAGGCATCTGATAAACTCACCGCAGACTTCGGCAAGTGGCAGACTCCATGGGGTGAGATCAATCGCTTCCAGCGCATCTCCAACGAGATCGTCCACCCCTTCGACGATTCCAAACCGAGCATTCCCGTCGGCTTCACCTCGGGCAACTTCGGCTCGCTTGCATCCTTCGGAGCTCGCTCGTACCGAGGCTCGAAAAAGATCTACGGAACCTATGGCAACAGCTTTGTTGCGGTCGTGGAATTCGGAAAAAGCGTCCGGGCAAAAGCGATCACCGCCGGAGGCGAAAGCGGAGATCCGTCGTCAAAACACTTCAACGACCAGGCCCAACGCTACTCAACCGGCAGCCTTCGCGAAGTCTACTTCTACCCGTCGCAGCTCAAAGGAAATACCGGCCGTCAATATCAACCCGGTAAGAAATAAATGCGGTCGGTTAACGAACGGGTGGGTCTAAACGCCGAATTGCCGGAGGTGGTGATCCATATGTTTGTGCGCGATCACGGCCCATTCCTTAGCCGACATCTTTCCGAACATCGGATGCTTAAGACACTTCTCATCAGCGGGAAGCGTTCCAAGCCTGTTTAGCAACTCGATCACAAGGGACCGATCGGTTTCGAAACCGAGCGGTTTCCTGCCGTCTTTTTGCTGATCCATGGCGGCCGAGATCTTGACCTCTTTCGGCATCGGCAGCACATACAGGACTAGCGGCTTGACCACGTTTCGCATCGCCCAAGTGCTTTTATCCGGAACGCTCGCCACGAACGGAAGTTCGCCCGCCTGCACCAGATGCGAAAGCATCTGCTCTACGTTCACTCGCCCCCATCTAGGCGTCGCGTCCGGTCCCAGCGCATTTATCCGCTGAACCAACGCCGCCCGCCGCCTTTCGTCACGTATCGTTTTCATAAACGTCGATCTTGAGTCACGCCGTCGCAGTCACTCGCCTTAGAGTAGTGTCAAAAGATAAGTCGCCTCGACCGACGGAGATCCGACGATAGACGGGCTTAGGGAATCGCATACCCGAAAGTTTACAGCACGTGTCAAAGGCGACATCTATTCGGGGATTCTGGCGGGTATTCTAGCAGGTATCGCGGGCTGATAGGGTACCAGTCGCAAGATCCATCATCGCGGGTATGGTCGGCCGCGGTGCAAACTTTTTTAGGACTCAAAAAAAGCGGTGCAGGGCGTGCGATTCGGTCTGCAACGTTTCCGACTATTTCTACGAAACCGGCCCAGGTCTATTAGGTCTAACGTGTTGAACGGAACGATCAGATCCGCCAGATCGATTAACTCTCGTTCACCTTGAGCACGGCAAGGAAGGCCTCCTGCGGGATCTCGACTCGACCGACTTTTTTCATCCGCTTCTTACCTTCTTTTTGCTTTTCAAGCAGCTTTCGTTTTCGCGAAATATCGCCGCCGTAGCATTTTGCGATCACGTTCTTGCCCATCGCCTTCACGGTTTCGCGGGCAATGACCTTGTTCCCGATCGCCGCCTGGATCGCCACCTCAAACATCTGACGCGGGATAAGCTCTTTCATCTTAGCAGTTAGCAGTCTCCCTTTAGACGCCGCCGTGTCCGTGTGGAGGATCACCGAAAGTGCATCGACCGGCTCTCCCGACACCAGAATGTCCAGCTTCACAAGCTTCGATTCCTGATAGCCCGACAGATGATAGTCGAGCGACGCGTAACCCTTTGAAACTGATTTCAAACGGTCGTAAAAATCGAGCACGATCTCGTTCAGCGGCAGTTCGTAAACCAGCATCACGCGGTTCGTCGTGATGTATTCGAACTTCTTCTGCACGCCGCGTTTTTCGTCCAAAAGCGGCAAAATTCCGCCTAAATAGTCGTCATTCGTCAAGATCGTGGCCTCGATAAAAGGCTCCTCGATCTTCGAAATTCGGCCCGTATCCGGCATTTTCGACGGCGAATCGATCTCAGCGATAGCTCCGTCCGTCGTGGTCACGCGATAACGGACCCCAGGAGCTGTAGTGATCAGGTCGAGATTAAATTCTCGTTCCAGCCGCTCTTGGACTATCTCCATATGCAGCAGGCCCAAAAATCCGCAGCGAAAGCCAAATCCAAGTGCGGTCGACGATTCCGGCTCGAAGAAGAACGATGCGTCGTTCAGCCTAAGCTTCTCCATCGCGTCGCGCAGGTCTTCGTATTGAGCTGAATCCGTCGGATAAAGCCCCGCAAAAACCATCGGCTTCACTTCCTGAAAGCCCGGCAATGCTTCCGTAACGGGCCGAGCCGCGTCTGTGATCGTGTCGCCTATCTGAACGTCTGCTACTGTCTTGATCGAGGCTGTGATGAATCCTACTTCGCCGGGTCCAAGCTCATTTATCGGCGTCGGTCGCGGACGGTTAACCCCAATAGTTTCAACCAGATACTCGCGGCCCGTATTGAAGAATTT
>JAQSDP010000227.1 GCA_029945985.1 bacterium
AGTTGCCTGCGAAGTTCGAGGCGGGAACTCCGGCGATCGCGGCTGGCATCGGGCTCGGAGCGGCGATCGATTATCTCAACTCGATAGATTTCGAAGCCGCCGCGAAGTATGAACACGAGTTGCTCGAATATGCAACGGCCCGACTCGGCGACATTCCCGGCGTGTCCATCATCGGCACCGCCGCCGAAAAGGCGAGCGTGCTGTCGTTCACGATCGACAATATACACCCGCACGACATCGGCACTATCCTAGACCAACAAGGCATCGCAATCCGAGCCGGCCACCACTGCGCCCAACCGATAATGCAGTTCTTCAACGTCCCCGCCACCGCCCGCGCGTCCTTCGCGTTCTACAACACGCGTGAGGAGGTCGATAAGCTTGCGGATGCCGTCGAGAAGGTAATTGAGGTTTTTGCGTAGACACCCAATTCAGGACTTTAGGCATGAAGTTAAGGGTTCTCGTTTTCTGGTTGGTCTGCTTTTCCGTTAGCGGATCAGCCGAGACGGTTTATGATCAGCCTTACCTCGGAGAGTTTCCCGAGCACCTTCGCGGAAGGTTCGCTGCGTCAGCCTGGGGGAAAAATGCAGGCGCCGAATTGACGTCGATAGTTTAAGAATCGGACATAATACTGTTAGCTGAGTCGGTAACTCTGGAAGAAGGCGTCGATAGCGTAACCGGAACTACGACTTATCGATCCGACGTTAAAGCTCTGAGAGTTTTCAAAGGTAAGTTGAGTGAGAGGCACTTGGAGTTAAGGTTTAAGGCGGCCACAACTGGGGTCACGAACGGTGCGTTACATCTGTTTTTCTTAAAAAAATTCGCAGACCGTTACGAAGTACTCAAGAGTTCATACATATTTCCAAAAGGACAAGCTACGACAACCATATGCGACTTTTTGGTGCAGTGGATTGTTCCGAAGACTTGGGCCTTGACCTGGTCAACTATCTTGTGAGGTCCGATGGCGCAAAACAGTTCGATGCTAGGCTTTTAGATGAGTATAGTAACAGGTCGAGATACTGTGCAGTTCACATGGCATCAGCTTCTTTAGATTTCGGAATTCCCGTTTTCAAAGCGGCGTTAGCCACTCGTGATCCACGTTTGTTCGATATTGATCTTTATGGAACCGCTGCCTACGGTTTGGCTACCCGGAGAAAGACTGATCACTGGGCGTGGATGTTCCAAAACATTCCAGCGTTCCCCGGACATGGGCGAGTCGCGGAGTCAATAGTTTTTGACCTGGCCGCAAATTTTGGCGACATGAGTACGGTTTCTGACATCAAGGTTGCGGTTGAAAGGAAGCCGGAACTCGCGGTAAGCGCATCTTTTGCATTGTCGAGGATTGGCGGCCGCGAAGCTCAAGAAACAATCGAAAACTGGCTCAGGGATCCCGAATTATCGAAACGCGAAGAAAAGATCGCTAGCGGCTGGGTGCAAGGAACGGAACGCTTTTCAAACCTTTTCAAGCAAGCCCTAGATCGGATGAAGGCCCGAACTCCAGCTAGCCGCTCACCAAGAAACTAGCGGCGACCTCGCCGGCTCAACAGGCTCTGTCACTGATCCACCGAAACCACCGTCACAGATCTCGGTTCGAGAGTCAGGGTCAGTTTGTCGTTTCTCGCGGATGCTGAGATGGGTTTCGGCATTACCGTATTCGGCTGGTCGAAGGTATTGATGCTGTCGACCTTCGCAGACGTGAGCGCCTCGCCGGACGCGGATCTTGCATTCATACCGAGAGTTTTCAGATCTATCTCAACCCCGTTGTTCGCGTCGAGATTGGTGATCGATATCCACAGTTTTCCGTCCTTTCCCTTTGCGGCAATCGCATCTACGCGTGGCAAACTGATCGCCGCGTGAGCATACGTGCCCGCGTTGAAGGTAACCGGCACGAGGGTCGCGTCTTGAAACGGCACGTACATCTTGAAGACGTGATAGGTGGGTGTTAGTAGCATCTTTTCCTTGTCGGTAAGGATCATCGCCTGTAGGACGTTGACCATCTGTGCGATGTTCGCCATCCGGATCCGATCTGCGCGGCGGGCGAAGATGTTGATGTTTAGCGCCGCCAGGACTGCGTCTCGCTGACTGTTTTGTTGGACGAGAAATCCCGGATTCGTGCCCGGCGTCGGTGCGTACCAGGCACCCCATTCGTCTACGACCAGCGCGATCTTCTTTTCCGGATCGTACTTGTCCATGATCCCGATGTGCGTATCGAGCATCGCATTTATCTCAAGCGTTTTCTTGAGGATCTCGGCATATTCCGTCTCGCCGAAATCGGTCGCGGAGTGTTTCTTTTCCCAGTTGATGACGGTGTAGTTGTGGAGCGAAAGCCCTTCCATGTCCCAGCTCCACTGCCGTGCCTTCCAGCCTTTCATCACGGTTTCCGTCCACTCGACGAATCGCCGTTCGGTTCCGCCCGGGCCAACGGCAATTCTGAGCATCTTCTTGTCGCCTTGTTGTGCGGGATCGAAGTTCCTTACGAAACGGGCGTACATCTTAAGCTGGCTGAGATAAAAATCGGGAGACATATTGCCGCCGCAATCCCAACTCTCGTTTCCGATACCGAGGAATGGGACCTCGTACGGTTTTGGATGGCCATTAGCAGCACGCTGCTTGGCTAGGTCGGTCTGCTGCTCGCTGGTCATATACTCGATCCAATCGGCGGCTTCGTTGACCGTTCCCGAACCTAGATTGATCGAAAGGAAGGCTTCCGATCCGATCTGATCGACGAAGTCCATGAACTCATGCGTGCCAAACGTATTCGGCTCGATCACGCCGCCCCACGTAGGATTGAGCGTAACGCCGCGCTTAACCCCGATCCCATTCCGCCAGTGATATTCATCGGCAAAGCAGCCGCCCGGCCAGCGCACGTTGGGAACCTTCAAATCCTTCAGTGCACCAACAACATCGTTGCGGATGCCTCGCGTATTTGGGATCTTCGAATCCGGCCCGACCCAAATTCCCTCGTATACTCCGGTGCCGAGATGTTCGGCAAACTGGCCAAAAAGATGTCGGCTGATCGTCGGCCCCGGCTTCGTTGCATCTACGGTCAGTTCAACAGCCTGTCCGACCACGACCGAAGAAAACAGGCACAATGCCAGCAGAAATCTGATCAGAGTGTTATACATAGGTGCGGAACCGCAGTAATGAAATTGGAAAGTCCTCCGAATTATCAACGAGGCGCCTTTTATTCGCAATTCGAATGGCCTAACTTTACGCGGGTAGATACCCGGATGTGAGCGAGGTCACAGAGCGGATCTTCGAACCGTCCATAATAAGACTATGCACTCAGATCTATACATCGCCCAGCACGCCAGCCTCAAACCTATCACGGAAGTTGCCGAGCAGCTTGGGTTAGGCCCGGACGACATCGATATCTACGGCAGCCCTTATGTGGCCAAGGTTCGGCTCGATGTCATCGAAAAGTTCAAGGATCGTCCGAATGCAAAGTACATCGATATCTCCGCGATAACACCGACGCCGCTAGGTGAGGGAAAATCAACCACGCTGGTGGGCCTTGGCGAGGCGATGAAACATCTGGGGAAGCGGGCGGTGATTACTCTACGCCAGCCGTCTCAGGGCCCGACCTTCGGCATCAAGGGCGGGGCAGCGGGCGGAGGCAATGCACAGGTCGTGCCGATGGAACTGTTCAACTTAAACCTGACCGGCGACATCCATGCCGTAACTGCCGCCAACAACCTACTCGCGGCGATGGTTGACAACAAACTGCTGCGCGGCAATCCGCTGAACATAAACCCGCACAGCATTACATGGAAGCGGGTGGTAGACACCAACGATCGCGCCCTTCGGAAGATCATCATTGGCCTGGGCGGCCGCATGGAGGGTGGCATCCCGCGTGAGACCGGGTTCGACATAACTGTCGCATCCGAGGTGATGGCGATACTCGCGTTGACCACTTCGCTGCAGGATATGCGAAAGCGTTTCGGGCGGATCGTCGTCGGGATGACGCATGACAAGAAGCCTGTGACCGCCGAGGAGATAGGGGCGGCGGGAGCGATGACCGTGCTGATGCGCGATGCGATCAGGCCGACGATCATGCAAACGCTAGAGAATACGCCCGCCCTTGTTCACGCCGGACCATTCGCAAACGTCGCTCACGGAAACAGCAGCATCCTGGCGGATCTGATCGGGATAAAGACCGCGGATTACTTGATGACCGAGTCCGGCTTCGGCGCCGACATTGGCGCGGAGAAATTCTTCAACATTAAATGTCGCTATAGTGGCTTGGTGCCGGACGCGTGCGTAATTGTGGCGACGATCAGAGCGCTAAAATCTCACAGCGGTAAATACAAGA
>JAQSDP010000228.1 GCA_029945985.1 bacterium
ATCGACCGGATGAAGGCGACGTTTCAAAAGGCGAAGGCGGAAGCGAAATCTGTCAGCGAGATCAAGCAAATTCTGATCGCAGATTCGAAGGCAATACACGACGAGGACATTGAATCACAGCGGCTGATCGCCCAGTTTGGCGGCGAACTGCTGAATCACAACGACACGATCCTCACTCACTGCAACGCGGGGGCCTTGGCAACCGGAGGAGTTTGGGGGACGGCGTTGGGTGTGATTCGCGGTGCCGTCGACCAGGGGAAACATATCGCGGTGATCGCCGATGAGACGCGGCCGTATCTTCAAGGTGCGCGCCTCACTGCGTGGGAACTGATGCAGGACGACATCCCTGTAACGCTGATCACCGATAACATGTCGGGCCATGTGATGAAAAAGGGCCGCGTTCAGGCGGTTGTTGTCGGCTCCGACCGCATCGCCGCAAATGGAGACGTCGCGAACAAGATCGGAACCTACATGGTGGCGGTTCTCGCTAAGCGTCACGGCATTCCGTTCTACGTTGCCGCTCCGCTCTCGACCGTCGACCTGAACACTGCTACCGGCGACGAAATCCCGATCGAGGAACGAGATATCCGCGAGGTCACGCACGTGAAAGATATACAACTTGCGCCGGACGATACCACCGTGAGTAACTACGCTTTCGACGTGACTCCTCATGATCTGATCACTGCGATCATTACTGAAAAAGGAGTTGCACGGGCGCCGTATACGGAGAGCTTGAGGAAACAGTTCGTAGAATAATCAGCTAGAGCGGGAACAGCTAGGGCTTTGCAGCAGTGCGTTCCCTCGGATTGCGCAAAAACTCGTGTCTATATAAGCTTGGGCAATGAAGCGACCACACATCTGCTACGCTGCTCTTCTCACTATCTTTTTCTCTCTGACGATCTCGTCCTTCGCTCAAACACCGCAGCGGGTTACGCCGATGACTCCGGATGTCGTGGACATCTACGAGCAGATGCTGCCGTCGGCTGATTACGTCCGTCGCGAGGTTATGATCCCGATGCGTGACGGTGTGAAGCTGTTCACGGTCGTGACGATGAAAAAAGGCGTGACAAAAGCGCCGCTCCTGCTTTCACGCACACCGTACAACGCGAGTGGCAGTACGGGCCGCAACAGCAGCCAGCGTCTCGTAGATATTCTCGAGGTGATGGACACTGAGTTCGTGAATGACGGCTACATTCGCGTCTACCAAGATATTCGCGGCTTATACGGGTCCGAAGGCGAATGGGTCCTTAATCGCCCGATCGTCGGCCCGCTCAACAAAACCCGAATCGACGAATCGACCGACGCGTTCGACACGATCGACTGGCTCGTCAAAAACACCCCTGAATCCAACGGAAAGGTCGGCGTTATCGGTTCGAGCTATCTTGGCTTTACGGCCTTGATGACGCTTATCAATCCGCACCCGGCACTCAAGGGCGTGATCGCTCAGAGCCCCATGGTCGACGGCTGGATGGGCGACGATTGGTTTCACAACGGTGCTTTTCGGATGAGCTCGCTCGCATATCCGCTTGGCCTGGGATTCAACAAAGGCAAAGGTGGCGGCGAATTCGCCCTCGGCACAGGCGACGAATACACGCGTTTTCTCGAAGCGGGCTCGGTCGCGGACTTCGTAAAGTCGGTCGGAGCGGAGCACGTTCCGGGAATCCGGAAGTTTATGGAAAATCCGGCGTACACTGATTTCTGGTCGCTCCAGGCCGTCGATAAATGGCTCGCATCTCGGCCGCATACCGTCCCGACGATGCTCGTCGTCGGCCAGTGGGATCAGGAAGATAGCTACGGGGCACCGGCGGTTTATCGTGCTCTCGAACCCAAAGACAAGAATAACGACCGAGTATCTCTTGTGATCGGGCCATGGCGCCATTCAGGCTTCAATCATACCGGTTACGACCTTGGATCACTGATATTCACGGGCGACACAGCGCGCGAATGGCGTGTGAAATACGCTAAACCGTTCTTCGACCATTGGCTCAACGGCGGTCCCGATCCGAAAACGCCACCGGTGCTGACCTACGAGACCGGAGCGAATCAGTGGAACGTCTCGCCGCGATGGCCGATGGGCGCCGGGAAGCCGATCTATCTGGCGGAGGACGGCAAGGCGACGTTCAACAAACCGAAAGCTTCGGGCAGTGAAGAGTACGTCAGCGATCCCGCAAAGCCAGTTCCGTTCATCCCCCGACCTATCGATTCCGGTGACCCAATGCAATGGAAACCGTGGCTTGTTCACGATCAGCGCTTTGTAAGCGGACGCCCCGACGTTGCGGAATGGACTAGCGCACCGCTAGAAAAAGCGGTCCACATTATGGGACCGCCCGAGGTGGAACTTTTCGCTGCTACAACCGGAACCGACAGCGACTGGGTCGTAAAACTCATCGACGTATATCCGAACGACATTCCTGAGTCCGCTTCGCAAGGCGGCAAGCCCTCAATGGCTGGGTTCGAACTGCCCATCGGTATCGAAATATTTCGTGGGCGCTATCTGAAAAGCTATGCCAGGCCCGCGGCCCTGACACCCGGCAAGGTCGAACGCTATGCATGGAGCCTTCCCAATGTGGACCACGTCTTCCTTCCCGGGCATCGCATCATGATACAGGTCCAATCGACCCTATTCCCGCTTTACGACCGTAATCCACAATCCTTCGTGGAGAACATCATGTATGCCAGAAAAATCGACTACAAAAAAGCCACCCAAACTGTCTGGTTCGGTGGCTCGAATGCGAGTTCGGTTCTTTTACCGTTAGTACCGTAGCGCCCCAAGAATCGGGCGCGGTGGATCCGTTTCTGTATTCGTGGGCGCGGCATTTGTAGAGCATGTAGAACCTGTAAGATCCGAAGTATTTCTGGAGTCTGGAAGTGCTACCCGTATCCTGAAAGGTTTGAGGCGTCGCGAAAAGGCGAAACCGGTAAATATATGAATGCAGACCTTTTGAACGACAATATTCGAGGCTATTTTTGCTTTTTTATTGTCGAAATGTTCTGATGAAAAGACTCGAAAACTATGTCGGAAACGTTCAAATTACCACCTTTAGGCGTAGCTGAATACCAGCTGGAAAATGGATTGCGTGTTGTTTTGAATCGCGATATGGCGGTACCTGTGGTATCGATCGCGGTCTATTACGATGTTGGTTCGCGGAACGAGCGGGAAGACCGCACGGGGTTCGCTCATTTGTTTGAGCATATGATGTTTCAGGGGTCCGATAACATACCGAAGGCAGGGCATTTTCAGCACATCATGAAGGCCGGCGGTACGATGAACGGCACCACGTCGAGCGAGCGGACGAATTACTATGAGACGCTCCCGGCGAATCAACTTCCGCTCGGATTGTGGCTCGAGTCTGACCGGATGCGTTCGCTCGCGGTGACGCAGGAAAATCTCGACAATCAGCGAGAAGCCGTCAAGGAAGAGAAGCGTCTCCGCTACGACAATCAACCGTACGGTCAGATCTTCGATCTGATCAACGAGATGATCTATAAGAATTTCGTGAATGCTCATTCGACGATCGGTTCGATGGAGCATCTGGACGCTGCATCGGTTGAGGATGTACAGGATTTCTTCCGAGTCTTTTATGCTCCGAATAACGCCGTGCTTGTGATCTCGGGGGCGTTCGATCCCGAAGAGGCAAAAGGGCTTGTAGAAACGTATTTCGGCGACATTCCTTCCCAGCCTTTGCCGCCGGCATTGGACGTTTCCGAGCCGATGGAAGTCGCGAATCATTATCGCGAGTGGGAGGACAAGCTTGCTCCGTTTCCCGCATTCCTGCTCGGTTGGAAGATCCCGCCGCGCCGCACGCCGGAATCGCATGCTCTATATTTGGCTGGAAAGCTTCTGTATGACGGTGACAGCTCGCGCCTGTATCAGAAACTAGTGAAAGGCGAAGAATCGGTAATCCAGCTATTCGGTTTCACAGACGAACGCCGCGGGCCTTCAAGCATATTCGTTGGGGCGATCCCCAAACCCGAGAAGGACCTGAGCAAGATCCGCGAGACGATCATGCATGAGATCCATGACCTCGCCACGCACGGGCCGACGCCGGAGGAGATGCAGAAGCTCCACAATCAACTTTTCAACGACTCGGTCAGAATGCGTCAGTCGTCCATGTCGCGAGCGCAGCACATTGCTGAATTCGCGTTGTACGACGGCGATCCCGCTCTGGTTAATCAGGAGTTGGACGAACTGCTCGCAATCACGCCGGACGCGATCCGGCAGGCGGTCGCAAAATACCTAGATACCGAGAATCGGTCGTTGCTCGACATTGTTCCCGCGGGCAAAGGCTAAGCAAAATCTATACAATGG
>JAQSDP010000229.1 GCA_029945985.1 bacterium
CGAAAAAGCAGCATGCCGTGTTGAAGATCCGCCATACGGTCATCAAAGCTGTTCGAGATTACTTCGACGACAACGGCTTCACGCTCGCCGATACGCCGATCTTTACGCCGGCTGCGTGCGAAGGAACCACGACCCTGTTCGAGGTCGATTACTTTGGCGACGACAAGGCGTATCTGACGCAGAGCGGCCAGCTTTATAACGAAGCGACCGCCGCTGCGTTTGGTAAATCGTACGCGTTCGGCCCTACGTTCCGCGCCGAAAAATCTAAGACGCGGCGGCATCTCACGGAGTTTTGGATGGTCGAGCCTGAGGTCGCTTACGCCGGGTATGAGGATATGATGGACCTCGGCGAAGGCATGATCCTGGCGGTGGTCGAGGCGGTTTTGAGAGATCGGCAGGAGGAATTGAAGACGCTCGAACGCGATACCACCGTCCTCGAGGCTATCAAGGGTCCATTCCCACGGCTGCACTACGATGACGCGGTAAATATGCTCCAGGAAGGTCACGCCAAGGGCGAGCTAGAGAACAACTTCGAATGGGGCGGCGATTTCGGGGCTCCGGACGAGACCTATCTTTCCAAGCAGTTTGGCCAGCCGGTTTTCGTCCATCACTTTCCGACCGCGATCAAGGGCTTTTATTTTGAGGTCGATAAGGATCGCCCGGAATGCGCTCTCGGAATTGACCTTCTGGCTCCCGAGGGCTACGGCGAGATCATCGGCGGCGGCGAACGTGCGGCCGATCTCCACTATCTGATCGAACAACTGAAAGCTCACGACCTCGATCAGGAAACCTTCGAATGGTACCTAGACCTCCGACGCTTCGGCTCCGTCCCCCACGCCGGCTTCGGCATGGGCATCGAACGCTGCACCGCCTGGATGGCCGGCATCGAACACGTTAGAGAGACCATTCCATTTCCAAGGATGTTGTATAGATTAAGGCCTTAATTGCGAACTATGCGCCGCTATCTATATCTAGCCAGCGATGAAGAGTTGCCACTGATCAAGTGGGAAGAAAGTCGTCCGGCATTCAATGTAGATCAACTCCAAGATTATGATTTGGATGTTGTGAAGCAGTTCTCGAAGCCCTATATGGTTTTTCTTGGTGCCCATACCAGCTGTGGTTGTGGATTTTTGTACGACTCAGAACCGCGGGTGAGCGAAGACGAAGTTCAGGATGATCAAGACGCTCGGGCATCCGTGAAGTTGCTTGTGGCGTACCTGGAAGAGCAGGCAAAGAGAAGTTCCCTCGAACTTTTTGCTTGTTGGAATGGCGATCAAGGTGAAGTTCCGGTCGAAAGGATTTCGGTCAAACCCGGGTACTTCGATCACCCGACCGAGTTTCCGATTGGAGATGAACCGACATTCTTCACGATTAGCAAAATTTGATGCCCAACCTAATAGTCATCGCAGGACCAAACCGATCGGGGAAATCCACGCGTGCTCCTGCTTTACTTCGGGGCCCCTTGCGGTTGCGGAAAGACAGTCCGGGGAGGCTAAGATGAAAAGGGAGATATCGTCACTCTTGACACCCGTCTTGCGGATCGTTCTGCCGGCCCTCTTTATTCTGAGCGCTGTGGTTTTCCCGACCATCATATTTTTCAACCCAACCGTCCCGAACCGCGCGTTCTCGGCCGTGATGGCATTTATGGCCTTTTCGATTCTTGCTGGATTGGTTATGTTGACGACATTTTGGTACCGGAGGGTAAGGATGGACGAAGGCAAGCTGTTTATTTCTAACTATCTGAAAGAAGTGTCCATCCCGGTTTCGAACATCCTGGACGTAACCGAACGGCGCTTGAGAGGCCGTCCCGTTACAATCCATTTAAAGGAAGCATCGGAATTCGGTCAGAAGATCACATTTCTCGCGAAATCACGCTCTATTGTGGGCGAGTTGAAAGGTCTTGCGGGAATAGAAAAGGGAACGAGCGATTCGCGACTTCCTGATCGGCGGTGAACCGACAGCTATCTATCGGAATTTCATCACGGACACGATCGGTGAGGCCAAACTGCGGCGGATCGATTGGGAAGATGGCGGATCCCCCTAGTCGGAAAGTACAAGAAGATCTCGTCGATCGGCGACGAACGTCTTGAAGAGAGGATCTTGCTTATGTGAACTATTTCTTAGGAGCTTTAGCTCCTTCGCCGTCCAACTTGGCGATAGCATTCGATCCTGCAGTGTCCTTAACGACCGGCCGGTTACCATTGACGAACTTCGAATAGCTCACCTGATTGTCCCTGCCATACGTAATTATTTCCACCGCGGCCAGAGCCGAGATCTGATTCCCATGACCGTTCACCATTATCTGACTGCAAACGCCTGTGATTGTTATTTCATTGCGGCTGCCGTTCACCATGACTCGGTTGTATTCCTTGCAATTGATCGCCTTCTTGCCGCCGTCTTCGTTGGCGAACAAAGTCGGTCCTTGTTCGGAAGCGTCAGCATTTACAACATCCGCCGGGTCGATTGCTTCGGCCGTCTGTTTTACGATGGCCGGCGTCGGGCTCGGCTGAAGTTTCTCAACGCTCTTTTTGGCCATCTCGGACTGCACTTCGCATCCGGTGGCAGAAAAAATGGCGATCGCTAGAAAGGTGAATAGAAAGGTCTTCATTATTACTTCTTCAGGTGCCTTGAGATTTCGTCGTTCAGACGCCGGCGATGTCGAAGCTCTCGGATTTTCGCGACCAACTCTCGATTCGTCAGTTCGATCGCGCCCATGGAAACAGCGGCCGTACGTCCATCCGCGGTCAGGTCGAAGTGCGGCGTGCTCTTCGCCTGAAACCATTCGCGACGCATTTCCATTGATTCCGCGAACTCGATCAATTCCTCGACCGAGTCCGCTAACAAATGACAAGACGGGCCGTGCCGCCAACCGTAGTCGCGTAGGCCGTCAACGTAAACAGCCACGCCTATTCCTTCTTGGCGGTCTCCGTGCCGACATCGGTCGAACCGGCACTGCCCCATTTGCCCTGAAGCGACCCGTCGGCGATCACGTCATAGCCAACGAACCCACACTTCGAGCCGCCAAATCCTACGGCAATCATGTTGGCTCCTCGGATTCCAAATCCCGTGGACGTGTTGCCCGTATTCCACTCAAAGGAGTATCCGGCACCCTGTTTCTTGACGTTCAGCTTTCCTTCGTAACTCGTTCCGTCCGGATTCGATCCCCTGACGTTGTAGCCGCCCTCGAGGTCGGTTCCGCTGGTGCGAGTTGCCGTCTCCGTCTGAGCCTCATTGATACCCCAATAGCCGAACTTGCCATCAAGATTGCCGTCCGACTTGATCTGATAAAGGATCACGCCGCATCCTTGGCCGTCATCACCCTCCGTAAACGAAACTCCTACCGAGTTGCCTCCCTGCACCCCGACTCCATCGTAGGTTTTGTCGCCGCTCGACCAGGAGAACTGATAGACCTCGTCGCGTTTGGTAATGGTGAGATCGCCGGCATATTTTCCGCCACCGCCTTCGTTCTGACCGGTGACCGTGTAGTTTCCACTGATGTCTTTAGACGAAGTTGGGGCTAAATTCGACGCCGTCTGAACCGGGGCGTTCGCCGCAACCGTGTTCCCCGCCCGTACGTCCGATGGGGACCCTTGATTGCATCCGATCCCGACAAGGATCGCGCTGGCGAGAGCGATAACGCAAGAGATAGTGTTTCGTGTGCTTTTCAAATGAGTTTCTCCGGAAAATTGTATGTGGCTTGCTGAAAGATATAATAGGCGTATTGTCCCTATTATATCCACTAAGATGAGCATACTTCTGCGATCTTTTTCGCTTCAACTCGCACTATTTCTTCTTTTAGCGTCTATGGTCTCCGCTCAAGGCGACTACGAGACGACGGTGATCCTTGTTTCCATTGACGGCATGAGAGCGGATTATCTTGAGAAGTATAAACCGCCCGAACTTACCCGCATGGCTATTGAAGGGGTTCGCGCCCGATGGATGCAGCCCGCGTATCCTACGAAGACATTCCCAAATCATTACACCGTCGCAACCGGGCTCTATCCTGGCAATCACGGGCTGATCGAGAATAATATGTGGGATCCATCGACGGGGAAGACGTTTAGCCTAGGCGATAGATCGGCGGTTGAAGATCCGATGTGGTGGGGCGGCGAGCCGATCTGGATAACAGCCCAAAAGCAGGGTCGGGTCGCCGGTGCCTTCTTCTTTCCGGGCACCGAGACGCTCATCTCGGGAATTCGACCGAAATTCTGGAAGTCATACGACGGGAAAATCCCGAACGAAGAGCGTGTGGATACGGTTCTCTCATGGTTCGACCTGCCGCGGCAGGAACGTCCAACGATGATC
>JAQSDP010000230.1 GCA_029945985.1 bacterium
TTTTTGCCGCGAACTTCCTGTGTGATCTGTGCGATGTTCTTGCCGTTGAATGCGGGATTTGCTCGATAGCCCGCGACATAGGCAAAGTCGAAATCCTTGAACTTCGCTTTCTTTAGCCACTCCTTCATCTCGGTGACGACCTTGGCTTTGGTTGCTGGATCGGCTATCCGTTTCTTGCCTTCGTCCCGCCCGCCTGCAATGGCCCAGCTTGGCAGCCGCGAGTCGAGTGACGTCGATGATGCGGTGTAGGCGTATTGATCTACAGTTACCTGAAGACCGCGTCGGCGGGCCTCTTCGACCAGCCCGATCGTCGTTCCGGTCTGTCCCCAGAGTGCTCGTGACGCAATCTTGAAATGCGATATCTCGACCGGCATTTTGGCCTGCTCGCCGATGTTGATCGCTTCCTTTATCGCCTCAACGACCTCATTTCCCTCATTGCGGATGTGCGAAGCGTAGGTTCCGCCGTATTGCGATGCGACCTTCGCCAGTTCGACAACCTCTTCAGTCTTTGCGAAAGTCCCGGGAACATAGATCAGGCCGGTCGAAAGGCCGACGGCTCCGTCTTTCATTGCCTTATCGACGAGGGCGTTCATCTTAGATTGCTCTTCCGCGGTTGGGGCACGGTTGTCGAGTCCGATCACCTCGCGGCGGACGGTGTTGTGGCCGATCAACGCCCCCAGGTTTACCGCCAACGGCTTCTCACCGAACTGGTCGAGAAACTGTCCGATGTCTGCGGCCGATCCGCCGCAGTTGCCCGTGATGATTGATGTCACCCCCATTCGGACGAAATTCTCGGCGGTATGGTTACCAAAGATATCTTCGGTGTGACCGTGTACATCAATGAATCCGGGAGCAACGATCTGTCCCTTGGCGTCTATGGTTTGGTCCGCAGAACCGTTCAAGCGACCAACTCCCGCGATCTTCCCGTCGCGGATCCCGACCGAGCCCCAGAACCACGGATTCCCGGTGCCGTCGATTATGCGGGCATTAGTGATGAGCACATCGAAGCGTTCCTGTGCTTGTCCAAGGGTCACGGGAGCGGTAGACAAAAATATCGCGAACAACACCATTGAGGCGAGAATTTTCATAACGTAAAAATGCCGTCAAAACGACGACAAGTCAATAGCGGCTTGGGCATGGGAACGCCTGCTTATCACTTGAAGTCTAGGTTTGTCGCCGGGGCGGTCGCCTCCGCCTGCTATTCCTGGGCGCAGGTAGCGCACATGGCAACGTGCTCGGGACGCATCGACCAGTACGGTAATTAGGCACAAAGAAAGAGGTGCGGGCAGCCGAACTGCCCGCACCCGCATGAGATACGTTTAATTTCCGAGTGCTACCGCGTCGGAGCTTTTATCTCAATATCGATGTCTTTTTTCTGCGTTCCAGACAAACCGCCGCTGTAGAAAAACACACCTGCGATAATCGCCACAATTATTATCAATGCAACCGCCCATATAGCGCTGCTACCTGTTCCTTCGCCTTCTGCCATTTCCTTTTCCTCCAAATTTCATCCTTCGTTAGTTCAGCCAACGGCTGCTGACGGAATGTCCGCAAGCGGTGTGCCGAATGAAAAATACAGGAAATTAGCCCCCTTATGTTCCGAAACGATACACTTCTGAGTTTTTCCGTCCGTCCGGTATTGTCCCAAACTAGCAAACTCGTGGGACTGAGTTAACCCGTTGATCGCAAGGGTTAGCGGATTCTTTGAAACGTTCCACCGTCCCAGCGAACACGGTGGTCAATGCGGATGAGCCAGAAATTTGCGTGCTCGTGTTGTCAAAGACCAGCCCCAGGCGTCCACCGCGGGTTAGGAAGGAGGCCATAGATGCAAAACTACGTCCACGGTTTACAGCGGACTTTGAGTTGTGAGCGGGTGAAAACGGTGCGGAACAAAAAAGGATCCGTGTACTTCGCGGGCTCTAGGAGTTGGCAGCAACCTAACCACTAAAAGGCGAAATACACGGAAGTTGGTCAAGAATGCAAGCGAAAGCTTGAACTCTGAACTTTATTCGTCGTCGTCGTGTGGACGAACGCGTCCGGCTGCGACGGCTTCGTCGATGACTTTTTGGGCCAAATTATGAGGCAGAGGATCGTAATGCGAGAACTGCATATGGTACGAACCCCGCGCCTGCGTCACCGAATTAAGCTTCGATTGATAGTCTAACATTTCTGACAGCGGAACCTTAGCTTTTATTACTTGTTGTTTTCCGCGCATGTCCATACCCGCAACACGGCCTCGGCGTGAATTAAGGTCGCCCATGATATCTCCGCTAACCTCCTGAGGCGTAAAGACTTCCACGTCCATGATCGGCTCCAAAAGGGTCGGTTTAGCCTTTTCCATGGCTGCTCGGTAAGCTTTTCGGCCGGCCGCACGGAACGAATGTTCGTCGGAATCGACGGAATGATAGCTTCCGTCGATCAGGGTCACGCGGAAATCGACCATCGGATAACCGGCGACCGAGCCCGACTGAGCGGCTTCGAGAATGCCTTTCTCGACAGCCGGACGGAAATTTTGCGGGATCGACCCGCCAAAGATCTTGTCCACCCATTCGAATCCGGCTCCTCGGTCGAGCGGCTCGAAGATGGCTTTACAATCACCGAACTGGCCTCGTCCTCCAGACTGCTTCTTGTGACGTCCCTGAACCTCGACCTGCTGCGTGATCGTTTCCTTGTAAGGTACCTTTGGCGGATGTAGTGCCACCTCTACGTGATAGCGTTTGTGGAGTTTATCGACCACCGTCTCGATGTGAAGCTGGCCGGAGCCGGACAGTATGAATTCCTTCGTCTGGGCATCGCGATCGAAATGGAGCGACGGATCTTCCTCGAGAATTTTGTGCAGAGCGACGGAGATCTTATCTTCGTCGGCACGCGACTTGGGTTCGATCGCGAAGGCGATGGCCGCTTCAGGATATTCGACCTTCGGATACACGATCGGCTTGGCTTTATCACAGAGCGTGTCGCCCGTCTGTGTCTCCTTAAGCTTCACAACTGCGATGATGTCGCCGGTCTGTGCCTCGTTGACCTTATCCAGCACCTTGCCGTTGATGACGTGCAGCATGCCGAGGCGTTCGGCCATGTCGCGGGTCGAGTTACAGACGGTCGCATCCGACGCGACTTTGCCCGAGACGACCTTCATCACGTTGATGCGGCCGGCGAAAGGATCGGCAATTGTTCGGAAAACGTATGCCGAAAAGGGCTCGTCGTTGCTGTATCTGCGAGTGATCCGGTCGCCCTGCAAGTCGGAATCGCTATACCCGTATTCAGCCTCGTGTGCCGCCGGGTTCGGAGCGAATTCGACCAGATGGTCGAGCAATATCTGTAATCCGACCAACGTAGTCGACGACACGGCATAAACCGGGCATAGCTTGCTCGCGGCGATGGCCTTGGCGAGGTTCGGATAAATGTCTTCTTCGGGCAAAGTGCCGTCGTTGAAGTATTTCTCCATCAGAGCATCGTCTGATTCGGCAACGATCTCGATCAGGCGTTCGCGCGTTCGGTCGAAGACGGCTTTTCCCTCTGCCGGGATCGCTATTCCCGTGGCTTTTCCATTTTCATCAAATTCGTACGCCTTTTGATGAACTACATCAACGACGCCTCTAAAATTTCCTTCTTTTCCGATCGGAAGTGTAAAGGGAACGATCGAACGGGCGAAGCTATGTGTCGCGGTCTCGAGTGCGTGGCCGAAGTCGCCATGTTCCTTATCGATCTTGTTGATGACCATGAACCTCGGCAACAGGAATTCGTTCGCATACTGCCAGGTCTTTTCCGTCTGAACCTCGATGCCGTGCACCGCATCGACCACGACCAGAGCACAGTCGGCAGCCCTGAGAGCAGGGCGTGCATGTGATACAAAGGCCGCGTAGCCCGGCGTGTCTATCAGATTTATTTTGGTGTCTTTATATTCGAGGTGGGCAAAGTTGTTATTGAGGGATACCTTTCGTTCGATGGCATCTTCGTCGCAGTCAGTAACGGTTGTTCCTTCGTCTACTTTGCCCCAGCGTGGCGTGGCCCCGGCTACATATGCAAGCGACGCGGTGAGCTGGGTTTTACCCGCGTCGCCGTGTCCAATGACAGCCAGATTCCTGAGATTCTCAGTGCTAAATGCTTTCATCGTCGGCAAGAAACTCCTTTAATGGATTTCCAGCCTCGGTTCAGGCCCTAAGGTCTGCAATTCGGACCCGGATCAGTGTCGGACAGGGCGGCCTGAGACTCGAATGGTTGGTAACTTCCTAATGTAGATAAAAGTTGACATCTTGGCAAGAACTACTTCGTTGATAGGGCTTCAGTTCCA
>JAQSDP010000231.1 GCA_029945985.1 bacterium
GGCGATGCGCAGATCGCGAACGGGAATGGAACCATTCCGCGCGGTTTGTAGCCGATGAACGTAGGGATCGCCGCCGCGTCACGCATCATCTTCTCTGCAACCGTGTTCAACTCAAGAGTCGAAATACCGGGAGCGACCATCGCACGCAGAGTTTCGCGGACCTCGGCGATAAGTTCGCCGACGGCCCGCATCTTCTCCAGATCTTTTTGCGATTTTGCGATGATCATTCTCTTTCCAAACAGGACCTGCGATGTCGCACTCAAAACCGCGTCGATCCTCGAATTCCCAAACACGCTTTTATATCAAGCTATTGAGGCTTGAGTAGATCTCCTCGAGTTCCCCGCTGCCGTCAACCTTGCTAAGGCGACCCGACTTCTCGTAATAGTCAATCAGCGGTTTCGTCAGTTCGTCATACGTTGCGAGCCGCGTCGAAACACTTTCTTCATTGTCGTCGGCCCTATGAACAAGCACCGCATCCGGATGCAGATCGCAACGGCCCTCGACCTTCGGGGGCTTCGAGTAAACGTTGTATATCTCGCCGCACACCGAGCAGGACCTTCGCCCTGTCAATCTCCGCATTAACTCTTCCCGTGGCACATCGACCTCGATCGCCTGGATCACCTTTGTCTGCTCGGCCGCCAAGGCTTCAAGCTGTTCTGCCTGAACCGCCGTCCGCGGATATCCATCAAGGATATATCCGTTGTCGCAATCCGGTCGGGATGTTCGCTCCTGAACGATCTTAAATGTGATATCGTCCGAGATCAGCTTACCCGAAGCCATGATCTCCTGGACCTCGCGAGCAAGCGGCGTGTCAAGCATCTTCATTTCCCGGAACATATCGCCCGTCGAGATCTGGGGAATACTGCGGCGCTCCTGCAAAAGCCTCGCCTGCGTTCCCTTTCCCGCTCCGGGTGCTCCAATGAGTACGATGATCTTGTTCATCAAATAACAAAACGGAAACTAGCCACGCAGTACACGAGTTTCACGAATCAGTTCTCTCCAATTAGTGTAACTCGTGTAAATTCGTGGCTAATCTTCCGAAGTCAAAGTTTTAATTCCGCCGACCGCGAAGTCTTGAACCGGCGCCGAGAAAACCTTCGTAGTTCCGCATCACGAGCTGAGCTTCGATCTGCGAAACCGTGTCCATCGCAACGCCGACGAGAATGAGCAATGAGGTTCCTCCGAAGAAGAACTGATAGCCCATGCCGGTCGGGATCCAGCTCAATCCGGGCGTCGCAGTCAGAAACGCGTCGAGTCTGTCACCGATGAACGGGAGTCTCGCCACCTTGAATCCACTCAACAACACCTGCGGAATGAATGCCACAAGGGCAAGGTAGATCGCACCGACCGTCGTCAGCCGGGTCAAGATGCCGTTCAGATATTCAGCCGTCGGAGCGCCGGGCCGAATTCCCGCGACAAATCCGCCGTGCTTGCGAAGATTATCCGCAACCTCGTCCGTATTGAAGACGATCGTGATGTAAAAGAACGTGAAGATGACGATCAACGAAATGAACACCAACTCGTAATAGGGATCGCCACCGTGAAATACCTGGAAAAACCCGTAGATCTTTGCCCACGCTGACGTCGTATCGCCCTGTGCCGGCGGGAATGCCGCGAACAAGGTCTGCGGCATCGCGAGTACGGACGAGGCGAAGATCACCGGGATAACGCCGCCCATGTTGATCTTCAACGGAAGGCTCGTTTCCTGCCCACGAAACGTCTGATTTCCCACGCGCCGGCTCGCATAGGTGATGGCGATCTTTCGTCTCGCCGATTCGACATAAACTACCAAGGCGATCAAAGCGACCAACACGGCAATTAGGAAGATCACGCCGAGCGTCTGCATCGGGTCGCCGCCGGAGATCCGTCCCTGTACCTGAAGGACCGCATTGGGCAGGCCGATAACGATACCGCAAAAGATCAAAAGCGAGATACCGTTCCCCACACCGCGTTCGGTGATCTGTTCACCGAGCCACATGACGAAGATGGTACCAGTGGTCAGAGTGACGACGACCAAGATAGTTGCGGGCCACGTGTCCGGGATGATCGCGTTGCGGCTGAGCCAGGTTGCGACGAAAAAAGTCTGGACGGTACAAAGCACGACCGTCAGATAACGCGTCCACTGGTTAAGCTTTTGGCGTCCAACCTCGCCCTCTTCCTGAATCTTCTTGACGGCGGGCGAAAGCACGGGCAGGAGCTGCATGATGATCGACGCAGTGATGTACGGCGTCACACCAAGAGCAAACACGGAGATCGTACGGAAGTTTCCACCGGAAAAAAGGTCAAGAACGCCAAGCAGCGTCCCCGCCACTTCGTTCCAGACTCGCTCAAGCTGTACTTTGTTGATGCCGGGGGCCGATACGTGAGCACCGAACCGATAGATGGCAAGCATCCCAAGCGTGAACAAGATCCGCGTCCGAAGCTCGGGGATCTTGAACATGTTCTGGACTGCGTTTAAAAACTTCTCCATATGATTTTTGTTCAGAGTGCAAGCTTCAGCTTGTCTAAGGTTACCACTCTACAACTCGCAGCAACATTTGCCGGCCGGAGCCGGAACTCTAAACCTAAGCAGCAGCTTCGGCCACTTTTACGATCTCGGTAGCGGCTCCGCCGGCCTTTTCGATCTTGTCTTTCGCGGTCTTGGTGAAACGGTGAGCCGAGATCTTCAGATCCTTAGTAAGGTTGCCAGTGCCGAGGATCACTAGATCATGCTTCGCCTTCTTGATCAGTCCGCGTTCGTGCAGGATCTCTGGGTTCACTTCGTCACCCGTGTTGAAATTTGCCTCGATCTTAGCGAGGCTGATCTCGATCCACTGCTTCTTGAAAATGTTCGTAAAGCCGCGTTTCGGAAGACGACGCTGCAGCGGCATCTGTCCGCCTTCAAACCCGATCTTGCTTGAGTATCCCGATCGCGATTTCTGTCCCTTGTGCCCGCGTCCGGCCGTCTTGCCGAGTCCCGAGCCGGGACCGCGACCGACGCGCTTCTTCTTATGGGTTGAACCGGCAGCCGGCTTCAAATTGTTCAGTGAAAGTGCCATTTCTAGTTTCCTCTTGAAACTTATCAAATCGCCAAAACGCAGAGCCTTGGAGAATCATTGTTCAATTCTCCCGGGTCTCCGCGTCTCTGCGGTAAAAATACTATTCAACGATCCTTAGAAGATGCGGGACCTTCGCGACGATGCCTCGCATCGATGGCGTATCCGGCCGCGTTACCTTCTGGTTGAGCTTCGTAATACCCAAGCTCGATACGATGAGCTTTTGCTTCTTCGCATAACCGATAGAGCTGCGATAATACTGGATCGTTATCGAGCCGCCTGCGTTTTCTTCTTTCTTTGCCATGATCTTATGTTTAGAGTTCAGCCTTTAGCCAAACCCTCCACGCTAATGCGTAAACTCTGAGTCTTAAACCAGTTCCTCGACCTGCTTGCCCCGAAGACGTGCGACCTCAAGCGGGTCCTTCATTCGCGTTAGTCCGTTGAACGTCGCGCGAACCACGTTGTGGTTATTGCTCGAACCCAGGATCTTCGTTCGTACGTTGTGAACGCCAAGAGCCTGAAGAACAAGACGGACAGCCCCGCCGGCTATCACGCCAGTACCTTCGGCAGCCGGCTTGAGAAGGACGCGGCCTGCCCCGTATTCGCCGATCATCTCGTGCGGCAAAGTGCCTTCAATGAGCGGAACCTTGATCAGGCTGTTCTTCGCCGCTTCGACCGCCTTCTTGATGGCATTAGGAACTTCTTTCGCTTTACCCGTGCCGAAACCGACATGGCCTGCTTCATCGCCAACAACGACGAGAGCTGCGAACGACATGTTCTTACCACCCTTGACGACCTTCGTCACACGATTGATCGAAATGAGCTGGTCCTTGAGGATGAGTCCGTTCGGAGAAATTCTCTGTTTAACTTTCATTACTGTTCTCTTCCGTCGCCGCTCCATTCGAAGCCGACTCGTTCTTATTCAAACCTGCCGCACGCGTCGCGTCGATCAATGCCTTGACCCGCCCGTGGTAAACATAGCCGCCGCGATCGAACACGACATTCGAGATACCCGCCGCGATCGCGCGTTCAGCGATAGCTTTCCCGATACGCTGAGCCGCTTCGATATTGCCGCCGGTCGATCCGGCAAGTTCCTTCTCGGTCGTCGAGGCGGTCGCCAGGGTAGTCCCCTGCTCGTCGTCGATCACCTGCGCGTAGATGTGGTTCAGGCTGCGGTACACCTCAAGCCGCGGCCTGGCCGTTGTTCCGCTAACTTTCTTGCGGATCCGGCCGTGGACCGCACGG